>NZ_KV786537.1:0-30394 GCF_001806955.1 Burkholderia sp. HMSC10F09 | reverse complement strand
ACACCCGCCGCCGCATCGGCCGCGGCTGCAGCCGCGCCGCAGCCTGCCGATGCGCTGGTCGCGCGCGGCGCGTATCTTGCGCGCGCGGGCGACTGCGTCGCCTGCCACACCGCGGTCGGCGGCAAGCCGTTCGCGGGCGGGCTGAAGTTCGACACGCCGATCGGCGCGATCTATTCGACGAACATCACGCCGGCGCAGAAGACCGGCATCGGCACGTGGTCGCTCGAGGACTTCGACCGCGCGGTGCGCGCCGGCGTGCGCAAGAACGGCGACACGCTGTATCCGGCGATGCCGTTTCCGTCGTACGCGCGCTTGACCGACGACGACGTGAAGGCGCTGTACGCGTACTTCATGCACGGCGTCGCGCCGGTCGAGCACGAGAACCGCGCGGTCGACATCGTCTGGCCGCTGTCGATGCGCTGGCCGCTCGCGATCTGGCGCAAGATGTTCGCGCCGTCGCCGAAGCCGTTCGACGCGACGCCGTACGCCGATCCGGTGCTCGCACGCGGGGCCTACCTCGTGCAGGGGCTCGGCCACTGCGGCGCGTGCCATACGCCGCGTGCAGTGACGATGCAGGAGCGCGCGCTGACCGACGCGGACGGCCTCGACTTCCTCGCCGGCGGCGCGGCGATCGACGGCTGGGTGCCGACGAGCCTGCGCGGCGAACCGCGCACCGGCCTCGGCACGTGGAGCGAAGGCGAGATCGTGCAGTTCCTGAAGACCGGCCGCACGCTGCGCACGGCCGCGTTCGGCGGGATGACGGACGTGGTCGGCCACAGCATGCAGCACATGAGCGACGACGACTTGACCGCGATCGCGCGCTATCTGAAGACGCTGCCGCCGCGCGTGCAGGGCGAGCAGCCGCACGTCTACGATGCGGCCGCCGCGAAGGCGCTGCAGACCGGCGACGCGAGCAAGCCCGGCGCGGCCGTGTACCGCGACAACTGCATGGCCTGCCACCGCAGCGACGGGCACGGCTATACGCGCGTGTTCCCGGCGCTGGCCGGCAACCCGGTCGTGCAGGGCGACGATCCGACGTCGCTGATCCACGTGGTGCTCGAAGGCAGCGCGCTGGTCGGCACGCGCACCGCGCCGTCGACGTTCACGATGCCGCCGTTCGGCTGGCGCCTGTCGGATCAGGAAGTGGCCGACGTGTCGAACTTCATCCGCACGAGCTGGGGCAACACCGGCTCGCCGGTGACGGCCGCGCAGGTCGCGAAGGTGCGCAAGAGCGTGCCGTCGACGCGCCCCGAGCCGCCGCCGGGCGCGCGCTTCCCGCAAGCCGCGCGCTGAGCGGGCGCGGCGGCCTGCCGCGCTTCGCGTCCGACCCGCGCCGCCGCGTGAATTTTTCGCGGCGGCGCGCCATTTGCCCGCCTCATCCCTTATCCTTTCGTTCTTGAACCTTACTAAAGCGTTACACGAACCAGGGAGGGGGGATGCCTCATGACGTCAGCCTGATTGCGTTGCTCGCGGCCGGTTTCGGTCTCGCGATGATCTTCGGTTATCTCGCGTCGCTGCTCAAAATGCCGCCGCTCGTCGGCTATCTGCTGGCCGGGATCGTGATCGGCCCCGGCACGCCGGGCTTCGTCGGCGATCTGTCGCTCGCGCAGCAGCTGGCCGAAGTCGGCGTGATGCTGCTGATGTTCGGCGTCGGCCTGCATTTCTCGCTCGGCGATCTGCTCGCGGTGCGCAAGATCGCGCTGCCGGGCGCGATCGTGCAGATCACGGTCGCGACGCTGCTCGGCGGCGGCCTCGCGCTCGCGTGGGGCTGGAGCATCGGCGCGGCGCTCGTGTTCGGTCTCGCGCTGTCGGTCGCGAGCACGGTCGTGCTGTTGCGCGCGCTCGAAGGGCGCGGGCTCGTCGAAACGGTGAACGGACGGATCGCGGTCGGCTGGCTTGTCGTCGAGGATCTCGTCATGGTGCTCGTGCTCGTGCTGCTGCCGCCCGTCGCGGGGCTGCTCGGCGGCTCGCCGCCGGGTGGCGAGCATGCGGCCGGCGGCGGCGTGTGGAGCACGCTCGGCGTCACGATGCTGAAGGTCGCCGCGTTCATCGCGCTGATGCTGATCGTCGGCAAGCGCGTGTTTCCTCGCATTCTGTGGCTCGTCGCGCGCACCGGCTCGCGCGAACTGTTCACGCTCTGCATGATCGCGGCCGCGGTCGGCATCGCATTCGGTGCGGCGAAGCTGTTCGACGTGTCGTTCGCGCTCGGCGCGTTCTTCGCCGGGATGATGATGCGCGAATCGGAATTCAGCCGCCGCGCGGCCGACGAAACGCTGCCGTTGCGCGACGCGTTTTCGGTGCTGTTCTTCATTTCGGTCGGGATGCTGTTCGATCCGAAGGTGCTGCTCGACGAGCCGCTGCACGTCGTCGAGGTCGCGGCGATCGTGCTGATCGGCAAGACGCTGGCGGCCGTCGCGCTCGTCGTCGCATTCCGCTATCCGCTGAACACCGCGCTGATCGTCGGCGCGGGGCTCGCGCAAATCGGCGAATTCTCGTTCATCCTCGCCGGGCTCGGCCGCTCGCTGGGGCTGCTGTCGCCGGAAGGGCAGAACCTGATTCTCGCGGTCGCGCTGATCTCGATCGCGCTGAATTCGGTCGCGTTCGCGGCGATCGATCCGGCGCTCGCATGGATCCGCAAGCGCTCGGCGTTCGCGCGGCGGCTCGAGGCGCGCGACGATCCGCTCGCCGCGCTGCCGATGTCGACGCCGCAGACGCATCTGACCGGGCAGGTCGTGATCGTCGGCTACGGCAAGGTCGGCACGCGGATCGCGCGGGCGCTCGACGAGCACGGCATCGCGTACGTCGTCGTCGAGCAGAACCGCGAGATCGTCGAGAAGCTGCGCGCCGGCGGCGTCGCCGCGGTGTCGGGCGACGCGATCGAGCCGATCGTGCTCGTGCAGGCGCATATCGCGCGCGCGGGGATGCTCGTCGTCACGCTGCCGGACGTGTTCGACGTGCGGCAGATCGTCGAGATTTCGCGCACGCTGAATCCGACGCTCGAAGTCGTGCTGTGCACGAACAGCAGCGACGAAGCCGCGCTGCTGGCGAGCGAGGGCATCGGCACCGTCTTCATGGGCGAGACGGAACTTGCGCGCGGCATGACCGAGCACGTGCTCGGCAGGATGGCGAAGCCGGTCGCGGCTTCGCATTGACGGCGGGCGGGGCGGCCCGCCGTTTCTTCACGCAATCAGCCGGCTGCAGCGGGTCTCGGCGCCGCGTCGCCCGATTGCGTGGCCGTTCGTACCGGCGCCGCGGCCTTCGGCGCCGCGATCGTCTTCTGCGGCACCTTTCTCGTCGGCGTCTCCGTATCGGCTTCGACCGGTGCGTCGGGCGGCACGCCGAGCAGTTGCAGCGCGCCGCTCGTCACCGACGCGAACACCGGGCCGGCCACCGTGCCGCCGTAATAGCCCTTGCCGCGCGGCTCGTCGATCATCACCGCGACGATCAGGCGCGGATTGCTCATCGGCGCCATCCCGGCGAACAGCGCGCGATACTTGCCCTTCGCATACGACGAGCCGACCTGCTTGCGCGCCGTACCGGTCTTGCCGCCGATCCGGTAGCCGTCGACGCGCGCGCGCCGCCCGGTGCCGCCTTCGCCGACCGCCATCTCGAGCATCGAACGGATCGCGGCCGCCGTCTGCGGCGACGTCACGCGGTGGCCGCGATGCGCGTCGATCGTCTGCTGGTCGGTGCCGTTTTTCAGCAGCGACACCGGATGCAGCGTGCCGTCGCCGGCATAGGCGGTGTACATCTGCGCGATCTGCAGCAGCGACATCGACAGCCCGTAGCCGTAGGCCATCGTCGCCTGCTCGATGGGCCGCCAGCGCTGGTAGCTGCGCAGCCGCCCCGACGCGACGCCGGGGAACGTGAGCTCCGGCGCGCGGCCGATCCCGTATTCCTGATACTTGTTCCAGATCGTTTCGGCGGGCAGGTTCAGCGCCAGCTTCGCGAGCGCGATGTTGCTCGACTTCTGCAGCGCCTGCGCGACGGTGAGCGAACCGTGGTTCGACGTGTCGTGGATGACGGCCGGGCCGATCTTGTACGTGCCCGGCGACGTGTTGATGATCGTGTTCGGCGTGACCTTGCGCTGGTCGATCGACAGCGCGACGACGAGCGGCTTGATCGTCGAGCCCGGCTCGAACGTGTCGATCACCGCGCGGTTGCGCAACTGCTGGCCGGTGAGCCGCGCGCGGTCGTTCGGGTCGAACGTCGGATAGTTCGCGAGTGCGAGGATTTCGCCGTTCTGCGCATCGAGCACGACGACGCTGCCGGCCACCGCGTTGTTTTCGAGCACGGCGGCCTTCAGCTGGCTGAACGCGAGCTGCTGGATGCGCCGATCGATCGTCAGCTCGATCGTCGCGCCGTGCTGCGCGGGCACGAGCGGGCGCGTGTCCGACACGATCCGGCCGAGCCGGTCGCGAATCACCTCGCGCTGGCCCGACGTGCCGGACAGCAGCGCGTTCGCCGCGAGCTCGACGCCTTCCTGCCCCTGATCCTCGACGTTCGTGAAGCCGACCACGTGCGCGGCCGATTCGCCTTCCGGATAGAAGCGCTTCGAATCGGCGATCTGCGTGATGCCGTCGATCGCGAGCTTGTCGAGGCGGCTCGCGGTCTCGGCGTCGACCTGACGCTTGAGCAGCACGAACGTACGGTCGTTGCCGAGGCGGCGCTTCACTTCGGCGAGCGGCATGTCGAGCAGCTTCGCGATTTGCGGATAGTCGGTGTCGGATACCTGCTTCGGGTTCGCCCAGATCTCGTAGGTCGCGAGGCTGACCGCGAGCATCGCGCCGTTGCGGTCGACGATGCGCCCGCGCATCGCGTCGAGCTCGATCGTGCGCTGGTAGCGCTTCTGGCCTTGACCGACGTAGAAATCCTGATTCGCGACCTGCACCCAGAAGGCGCGCACGATCAGTGCGGCGAACGCCACGAACACGAGAATCACGACGAGCTTCGAGCGCCACATCGGCAGGCGCGACGCGAGCATCGGATTCTTGGTCGCGGACGCGTACGGGTCGACGGGGTGGGGCTTTTTCTTCGCGCTCATGCAGGGGCCAGGGTCGGTCGCCGGGAGACGGCGGGTCAGTCGGAATAATGGGATTGTAATAAATGAGTAAAGATCATGTGAGGAAACTGTGCGCGCGCGACGCGCATGGGCGTGAAGGCAAGCGGCGATCGCGGTGAAAACGGCGGGTAAACGACGACGTGGGCGCACGATTGCATCGATGCAGTCGCGAACGGCGGCCGGGCGGCGGGGCGATGGCGTGGACGGAGACGCTGGGCGGTGTCGGTGCGCTACGCCCAATTGGGCACGCATCGGAATGGTGCCGGAATAAAAAAGCGCCTCGGAAACGAGGCGCCAATTTACTGAATATCGAAATAGAAAATCGCCGGGCGGAATAAGCGATTAAATTTGAATCTGATTTTCGTCAACGAAAAACTAGCGGGCCACCGTGATGAATTCCTGATATTCCGGCGAGGTGGTGCAGCGGTCGCCCACCTGCAGGCGCCACGCGCCTTCGCGATGCTCGCCGGCGAGCACCGCCGTGCCCTGGTCGCGCTGCGTTGCGTCGAACGACAGGCCCTGCAACTCGCAAACCGCGTTCCCGCTGTCGGCCGCGCACAGTGCCATCGCGCCCTCGACGTCGCGGACCTTGCCCCAGGTCGGCAGGTCGATGCCCTGATGTGCCTCGCGTGACCACAGCCCTTCGTCGGTGTCGACCCACAGCACTGCGAACGACTGCCGGGTTGCCGCTTCGCTGCCATTAATGCGAATGGTGAGGCGCATTGGATCGTCTCCTGAGAAATGACAAATTGGACCGTTTGAACTTGAACAGTCTAGATAGACTGTGCTGAAACGCAAGTGATAACCGACAATAAATGCGCATTGCCTTTATTCGAGATTCGGATGAAACGACGTCAGACGAGCTCGTCTAATATGGAGACAGAATGCGCGCGCAGATACGACGGCGCCGACGGTGGCCGCGACCGCCGATCGTGCGCGCGAGGAGATCGGATGACCGCAAGCGCGTGCGACCGGAGCGAGTCGCCCGCCGCCCACGTGCGGCACAGCGAGCGCGCGCGTGCGACGCGTCCGAACGCCGCGCGACAGAGCCGGACAATCCCGTACAAATCCACACATTTTTACGAAACTTTCAGCACAGACTTCCGCGCGATCGCGCCCCACACTGCGCATTGCCCGACGCTGCGCGCACGGCAACGTGTCGCGACCTCCGCGCGGCGCGACGTGTTCGCAGCAGCGGCCGGTCGCGATCGCCGACGGCGTACATGCCCGTCGTGCGGCTCGCCTCCGCGCAGAGCGCGACCGCCCTGCGCGCGTCGCCGGTCGGGCCGCTTCCTCGAAGGAGACTACCGTGCTGATCTGGAAAACCGCGCTGCCGCTGAACTGGCGCACGAGCCTCGTCTCGCCCGCGAGCGCGCCGGTCGCGGCGGCGAACGTCGAGCGACTCGTGCTGACCGGTGCAACCGGTTTCCTCGGCAGTACCGTGCTGACGGCGCTCATCAATGCGGGGCTGCTCGAACGCGTCGTCTGCATCGTGCGCGCGCAGGACCGCGGACACGCCGTCGCGCGGCTGCGCGATGCGGCGCTCCGCGCGGGCCTCGCGCCGTACTGGGCGGCGCGCATCGGCGATTCGAACGTCATCGTCGGCGCGCTCGACGACGTGTGGGACCGCGCCGACGCAGCGCGCCTGGCGGCCGCGACGCACGTGATTCATTGCGCGGGGCACGCGTCGGTCGCCGACGGCGCGCATCTGCAGACCGATCTCGACAGCACGCTGCGCTTTGCCGCGCGCTGCACGCAGGCGCCGCATCTGCGGCGGTTCGTCTACGTCGGCACTGCATTCGCGGGCACGGCCGGCGCCGGCGTCGTGCAGGAAGAGCCGGAGCGTGCGCCCTGCACGGGCGAAACGCCGCGCGGCGCAGTGCTCACAGCCCGCTATCTGCACGCGAAGGCGGAAACGGAGCGGCGGCTGCGCGCGCTTGGGTTGCCGCTCGTCGTCGTGCGGCCGTCGCACGTCGTCGGTCACACGGTGCTCGGCACGCGGCCGGCGCCGAATTCGTTCTGGATGTTTCGCGTCGCGCACGCTGCGCGTCGCTTCACCGCGCGGCCGATGACGCGCATCGACATCGTGTCGGTCGACGACGTCGCGCGTGCGACGATGCTGCTGGCCGTCAAGCCGACGCTCGCGCATCGCGTCTATCACGTGTCGGCGGGCGAGGATGCACCGATGGTCGCGCAGATCGTGCGCGCGATGGACGAGGCGGTCGGCATCGCGGACGCGCCGCGCTACGCGGCGTGCGCGCCGGCCGATCTGCCGCAGGTGGTGCGCGCCGTGCTCGGCCGCGCGGACCCGGCGCGCGAGCGCGTGATCGGCGACGCGATGCGGCGTTTCGCGGAATTCGCGACGGTCGACCGCGTGTTCGACAACCGCCGCCTGCGCGACGAAATCGATTTCGAGCCGTTGCCGTTCGTCGATTATGTGGAAGCGTGCATGCGCACGTCGCGCGGGATCCCGGTGACCGACCTGATGCGCGGCGCGCGAGACTGACGGTGCCGCACGCGTACGTACCGTTCACGCACGGCCACGCCGGCACGCAAGGACGTCACGACGACATGCCGTTGCCGAGCTCGATCAAGCGGTCGAGCGCGCGATAGATGTCGTCGAGGCCGTCCTGGCCGAAGCGCGCTTCGAGCAGCCGATACTGTTCGTCGATGCGCGGGCCGATCTCCGTGACGAGCTTTCGGCTTTGCGGCGTCAGGCTGACCACGAGCCGACGCTGATCCTCCTGAGCGCGCGTGCGCGTGATCAGCCCGTCGCGCTCCATGCGCTCGAGCACGCCCGTGAGGCTCGGGCTCAGAATGCAGCAGCGCCGCGCAATCTGTCCCGCTTCGAGGGACTGCCCCGGCTCGCCGTCGAGCACGCGGATGATCCGCCATTGCTGCTCCGTCAGTGCAAATTCCTTGAGAATGGGGCGGAACAGGCCCATCAGCGTTTCGCGGGCCTCGAGCAGCAGCATGGCCAGATTGCGATGGTCGAGCGTACGGTTCATCGGGGGATGCGGTGAATGGGACGGATGAATCTTAACAGCCGACGGTGGTGAAATTCGTCTATCAGGGTAATCGAGGTTGTCAGGGCCGCTTTGTTTACTTAAGATGTTAAGTATTGACGATGCGCCGCGACGCGCGGCAGAGGAGTCCCGATGGAGCTGTGTTGCACGACCGCCGCGGCGCCGCCGCTGCCGGTCGCGATCGGTACCGTTTATGGCGCACTGCTGAACGAGCGCGCGGCGCTCGCCGCGCTCGGCGACGCGGTGCATGCGGCGCCTTACGGGCGTCCGCCGCAGGCGCCCGTGCTCTACATCAAACCGGCCAATACGCATGCGTCCGACGGCGCGGCCGTCGTCGTGCCGGCCGGCGTCGAGGCGCTGGAGATCGGCGCGTCGGTGGCTGTCGTGTTCGCGCGCCGGGCGACGCGCGTGCCGGCCGCCCGCGCGCTCGACTACGTGCATGGCTTCACGCTCGCCAGCGACGTATCCGTTCCGCATCCCGACTACTATCGGCCGGCCGTGCGCTTCAAGTGCCGCGACGGCTTTTGTCCGCTGGGCCCGGCGGTCGTGCCGGCCGCCGCGCTCGCCGACGTCGACGCGATCGCGCTGAGCGTGCGGATCGATGGCGAAGTCGTGGCGCGCACGTCCACCGCGACGCTGATTCGCCCGGTGCGCGAACTGATCGCCGACATCAGCGCGTTCATGTCGTTCGACGCCGGCGACGTGCTGTTGCTCGGCGTCGCGGGCGGCGCGCCGCAGGCACGCGCGGGCAGCACGGTCGAGATCGCCGCCGACGGCATCGGCACGTTGCGCCACACGCTCGTCGCGGAGGCGGCACGATGAAGACGGCACGCGTCATCTACAACGGCGCCCTGCATGCAGCCGAACCGGCCGGCGACGGCGCGATCCGCCTCGATACCGGGCGCGTGCTCGCCGAGGAGGCGGTCGCGTGGCTGCCGCCCGTCGCGCCGCGCACGACCTTCGCGCTCGGCCTCAACTACGCGGATCACGCGAAGGAACTCGCGTTCAACGCGCCGAGCGAGCCGCTGATCTTCCTGAAAGGACCGAACACGTTCATCGGCCACCGGTCGCAGACGGTGCGGCCCGCCGATGCGACGCACATGCACTACGAGTGCGAGCTCGCCGTCGTGATCGGCCGGCCCGCGCGCAACGTCGCGCGCGCGCAGGCGATCGACTACGTGGCCGGCTATACGGTCGCGAACGACTACGCGATCCGCGACTATCTGGAGAACTACTATCGGCCGAACCTGCGCGTGAAGAATCGCGACACGTGCACGCCGCTCGGGCCGTGGTTCGTGAGCCGCGACGAAGTCGGCGACGCCGGCGATCTCGCGCTGCGCACGACGGTCAACGGCCGCGAGACGCAGCGCGGCAGCACGCGCGACATGATCTTCGACGTGCCCGCGCTGATCGAATACATCAGCGGCTTCATGACGCTCGCGCCGGGCGACCTGATTCTGACCGGCACGCCGCAGGGGCTCGCCGACACGAAGCCCGGCGATGTGGTGGTGACGGAAATCGAACGAATCGGCCGGCTCGTGAACACGATCGTCGGCGAAGCGGACTACTATCGCGCGGGCTGAGCCCGTCGCACAAGGAGAGCAGATGACCATCAAGCACTGGATCGACGGCCGCGAGGTCGACAGCCGCGACAGGTTCGCGACGCTGAATCCGGCGACGGGCGACGTGATCGACGAAGTCGCGTCGGGCGGCGAGGCCGAAGTCGACGCGGCCGTGCGCGCGGCGAAGGAAGCGTTTCCGAAATGGGCGAACACGCCCGCGAAGGAGCGCGCGAAGCTGATGCGCAGGCTCGGCGAGCTGATCGAGAAGAACGTGCCGACGCTCGCCGCGCTGGAAACGCAGGACACGGGCCTGCCGATCGCGCAAACCGGCAAGCAGCTGATTCCGCGCGCGTCGGAGAACTTCCATTTCTTCGCGGAAGTGTGCGTGCAGATGAACGGCCGCACGTATCCCGTCGACGATCAGATGCTGAACTACACGTTGTATCAGCCGGTCGGCGTCTGCGCGCTGATCTCGCCGTGGAACGTGCCGTTCATGACCGCAACCTGGAAAACGGCGCCGTGCCTCGCGCTCGGCAATACCGCGGTGCTGAAGATGTCGGAGCTGTCGCCGCTGACGGCCGACCAGCTCGGCCGGCTCGCGCTCGAGGCCGGCATTCCGCCGGGCGTGCTCAACGTCGTGCAGGGCTACGGCGCGACGGCCGGCGATGCGCTCGTGCGTCATCCCGACGTGCGCGCGGTGTCGTTTACGGGCGGCACCGTCACGGGCAAGCGGATCATCGAACGCGCGGGGCTGAAGAAATACTCGATGGAGCTCGGCGGCAAGTCGCCGGTGCTGATTTTCGACGACGCCGATTTCGATCGCGCGCTCGACGCGTCGCTGTTCACGATTTTCTCGATCAACGGCGAACGCTGTACCGCGGGCTCGCGCATCTTCGTGCAGCGCACGATCTACGACCGCTTCGTGCAGGAATTCGCGCGGCGCGCGAACCAGCTCGTGGTCGGCGATCCGTCCGATCCGTCGACGCAGCTCGGTGCGATGATCACGCGCCAGCATTGGGAAAAGGTCACGGGCTATATCCGCCTCGGCGAACAGGAAGGCGCGCGGATCGTCGCGGGCGGGGCCGACCAGCCGGCCGGGCTGCCCGAGCGGCTGCGCAACGGCAACTTCGTGCGGCCGACCGTGTTCGCCGACGTCGACAACCGGATGCGCATCGCGCAGGAGGAAATTTTCGGGCCCGTCGCGTGCCTGATTCCGTTCGACGACGAAGCGCACGGGCTGCAGCTTGCAAACGACACGGCGTACGGGCTCGCGTCGTACGTGTGGACGCAGGACGTCGGCAAGGTGCATCGCCTCGCGCGCGGGATCGAGGCCGGCATGGTGTTCGTGAACAGCCAGAACGTGCGCGATCTGCGCCAGCCGTTCGGCGGCGTCAAAGCGTCCGGTACCGGGCGCGAAGGTGGCGAATACAGCTTCGAGGTGTTCGCGGAAGTGAAGAACGTCTGCATCTCGATGGGCTCGCATCACATTCCGCGCTGGGGCGTCTGACGCGCGCCGTTGCGCCGCGACAAGAACGATACGGAGACTACGATGGGCAAACTGTCCCTCGCCGCGAAAATCACGCATGTGCCGTCGATGTACCTGTCGGAGCTGCCCGGCAAGCATCACGGCTGCCGCGACGCGGCGATCCGCGGCCATCGGCTGATCGGCGAGCGCTGCCGTGCGCTCGGCGTCGACACGATCGTCGTGTCGGACGTGCACTGGCTCGTCAATGCCGGCTATCACGTGAACTGCAATGCGCGCTTTGCCGGCACGTACACGAGCAATGAACTGCCGCATTTCATCCGCGACATGCATTACGCGTATCCGGGCAATCCGGCGCTCGGCCGGCTGATCGCCGAGACGGCGAGCGCGCGCGGCATCGCGACGCGCGCGCACGAGATCGACAGTCTCGAGCTCGAATACGGGACGCTCGTGCCGATGCGCTATATGAACGGCGACCAGCACTTCAAGGTCGTGTCGATCGCCGGCTGGTGCATGTGGCACACGCTCGACGACAGCCGCCGCTTCGGCGAAGCGCTGCTCGAAGCGATCGAAAGGAGCGATGCGAACGTCGCGTTTCTCGCGAGCGGTTCGCTCTCGCATCGTTTCAACGACAACGGCAGCCCCGAGGAATCGATTCACGAGATCAGCCGCGAATTCTTCCGGCAGGTCGATCTGCGCGTCGTCGAACTGTGGAAGCAGGGCGACTTCAAGACGTTCTGCGCGATGCTGCCCGAGTACAACCAGCACTGCCACGGCGAAGGCGGAATGCACGACACCGCGATGCTGCTCGGCCTGCTCGGCTGGGATCGCTACGACAAGCCGGTCGAAATCGTCACCGACTACTTCGCGAGTTCGGGCACCGGCCAGATCAACGCCATTTTTCCGCTGCGCTGAACGCGCGAGCATCCGAGATCCGACCGGAGACTGCCATGCCGCACATCGTCGTCGAATATACGGCGAACATCCGCGCCGACGCCCGCATCCCCGCGCTGCTGCGCACGATCAACGCGACGTTGATCGCGCAGGGCGGCGTGTTTCCGATCGGCGGGATTCGTTCGCGCGCGATCGAACTGCACGACTACTGCGTGGCCGACGGCACCGAAGACGACGCGTTCGTGCACGTGACGCTGAAGATCGGCGCCGGGCGCAGCGAGGCGACGAAGCGCGCCGCATGCGACGCGTTGTTCGACGCGATCAAGGCGCATTTCGCCGAGCTGTATGCGAAGCGTTATCTCGCGCTGTCGATGGAGCTGACCGAGTTCAGCGAAAGCGGCTCGTACAAGCTCAACAACATCCACGCCCGCTACAAGCGGGCCGACTGAATCCGAACCCCACCATGCTCGATACCGCCACCATCGATGCGCTCGCGCAGCGTCTGCACGACGCCGAACGCGAACGCACGCAGATCCGCCAGATCTCGCTCGACCATCCGGACATCACGATCGACGACGCATATGCGATCCAGCGCGCGTGGGTCGCGCTGAAGCTCGCGGAAGGCCGCACGCTGAAGGGGCACAAGATCGGCCTCACGTCGAAGGCGATGCAGAACACGTCGCAGATCGACGAGCCCGACTACGGCGCGCTGCTCGACGACATGTTCTTCGAAGACGGCGGCACGATTCCGACCGATCGCTTCATCGTGCCGCGCGTCGAGGTCGAACTCGCGTTCGTGCTCGGCAAGCGCCTGAGCGGCCCGAACTGCACGATCTTCGACGTCTACGACGCGGTCGACTACGTGGTGCCCGCGCTCGAGATCATCGACGCGCGCAGCCAGTCGATCGATCCCGACACGCAGCGTCCGCGCAAGGTGTTCGACACGATCGCCGACAACGCGGCGAACGCGGGCGTCGTGATCGGCGGGCGGCCGGTGAAGCCGCACGACGTCGATCTGCGTTGGGTCGCGGCCATCATGTCGCGCAACGGCGTGGTCGAGGAAACGGGCGTCGCGGCGGGCGTGCTGAATCACCCGGCGAACGGCGTCGCGTGGCTCGCGAACCGGCTCGCGCGCTTCGACGTCGCGCTCGAGCGCGGCCAGATCGTGCTCGGCGGGTCGTTTACGCGGCCGTGCGCGGCGCGCCGCGGCGACACCTTCAGTGTCGACTACGGCCCGCTCGGAACGATTCAGTGCTACTTCGGGTGAACTGACGATGCAGATGCCGACGAATACGTTCAAGGCCGCGCTCGTGCGCGGCGACGCGCAGATCGGGCTGTGGCTCGGTCTGGCCAATCCGTACAGTGCCGAAATCGTCGCGGGCGCCGGTTTCGACTGGCTGCTGATCGACGGCGAGCACGCGCCGAATACCGTGCCGTCGATCGTGGCGCAGCTGCAGGCGATCGCGCCGTATCGGTCGCAGCCGGTCGTGCGTGTGCCGTGGAACGATCCGGTGATCGTCAAGCAGGTGCTCGATCTCGGTGCGCAGACGCTGCTCGTGCCGATGGTGCAAAGCGCCGACGAAGCGCGCGCGGCGGTGGCCGCCACACGCTATCCGCCGCACGGGGTGCGCGGCGTCGGCAGCGCGCTCGCGCGTGCGTCGCGGTGGAATCGCGTGGGCGACTACCTGCATCGCGCGAACGACGAGATGGCCGTGCTCGTGCAGGTCGAGACGCGCGCGGGGCTCGACGCGATCGAGGCGATTGCGCGCGTCGAAGGGGTGGACGGCGTGTTCATCGGGCCCGCGGACCTGGCCGCCGATCTCGGGCACCTCGGCAATCCCGGGCATCCGGACGTGCAGGCCGCGATCGACGGCGCGATCCGGGCGATCAAGGCGGCCGGCAAGGCGCCGGGAATTCTCAGCGCCGATGAAGCGGCCGCGCGGCGTTACCTCGAAGCGGGCGCGCTGTTCGTCGCGGTCGGCGTCGATACGACGTTGCTGGCGAGGAGTGCGGAGCGGTTGGCGGCGCAGTTCAAGGGGAAGGCGGGCGAGGTTGTGAAGCAGGGGGATGGGACGTATTGAACGATGAAGCCGGCTGCGCTCGGAGTATTTGGGGTTCGTTCAATTTTCGTTTATTGCGAATTTCGTTTATTTCGAGTAGACTGCTGAAATCCTGAAATTCCGATTGGGGAACGCAATGCATCACGCCACGACACCCGACATGATCTTGCCCGTCGAGCGCGAGATGCAGGCGGCCGTCGAGGGGCAACGCATGCTGGCGGCTTATCTCGCAACACGGACCGATACGCAGCGCATTCAGATTTTTGATGACGAGAACCGACCCCATCAGGTCGAGCTGCCGACGTCCGCACTTCGTCTGCTGGTGGATATTCTCGCGGAATTGGCGGATGGCAACGCTGTCAAGGTTGTGCCGGTTCATGCGGAATTGACGACGCAGGAAGCGGCAGATCTGCTCAATGTCTCCCGCCCGCATCTGATCAAGCTGCTTGAGTCGCATGCATTGCCCTATCACCGGACGGGCAAGCATCGGCGCGTGCGGTTTTCGGATCTGATGCGCTACAAGGCTGAGCGCGACCAAGAGAGTGCTGACGCAATGGAAGAACTGAGCAAGCAGGCACAGGATCTGCGGATGGACTACGAATGACGCATTCGCCATTTACGGCGATCTACGATGCCTGTGTGCTTTATCCCGCGCCGCTTCGCGATTTCCTGATGCGGCTGGCGTTGAGTGGATGTTTCGGGCGCGGTGGAGCGCACATATTACCGACGAGTGGAAGCGCAATCTGTTGGACAACCGTCCGGATTTAACAGCGGAACAGCTTGATCGAACCTCAAGTTTGATGGATCGAGCGATACCGGATGCCGTCGTGACCGGTTATGAATCGTTGATTGCCGGGCTTGTTCTCCCGGATGCCGACGATCGTCACGTGCTTGCCGCTGCAATCCGTTGCAACGCCAGCGTGATCGTGACGTTCAATCGAAAGGACTTTCCGGAAGAGGCGTTGTTGCCGTACGGCATCGAGGCCCAGCATCCAGACGAGTTCGTCGATGATCTTTTCGACCTCGAACCCGCGGTGGTCGTTGCGGCCGCGCGACGACAGCGAGAGGCGCTTAAACAACCACCGTTGACTGCAGACCGGTACCTCGAGATATTGCGACGACAAGGCATGGTGCAGACGTGTCAGTCGCTCGACGCCTATCGAGCACTTCTTTGAACGGGTGTTGTGCGGTGCGCGGATTCAGTAATGTCATGTGACCGCGCGTCGATGCTTTCGCCATCTAACGTCCATACGTTCCGGCCGGCGTCGTGTTCTGCGATTGCCGTCACCGGTATGCTTCGCGATCACGAACGCGGCGCACGGGTGGCGAACGACGAATTCGCTGCTTGCAGTTTTCAACAATGCCGTGCGCGTTACATTCGGCGGCGTCTAGCCGATCGGCACCGGCGCTGCATGTGAATCATGACGAAGTTCGCTCCTTGCTGGCTTCAAGTCGCGCCAGCTCCCCATACTTCCCCGGCGTCGTCCCGAGCGCACGCCGAAACATGTCGATGAACGCGCTCACGTTCTCGTAGCCGAGATCGAGCGCGATCGTCGTGACCGGCACACCGTCGGCCACTTTCTCGAGCGCGCGCATCAGCCGCGCCTGCTGACGCCACTGCGCGAACGTCAGCCCCGTCTCCGCGACGAAGCGCCGGCTCAGCGTACGCGCGCCGAGCCCGGCCCAGCGCGCCCAGTCTTCGAGGCGGCGGTTGTCGGCCAGATCGGCCGCGAGCGCATCGGTGATCCGCACGAGCCGCGGGTCGCGCGGCCGCACGAGCCCGAGCGACTGCGCGTCCGCCGCGGCGATCTCGTCGACGATCACTTCGGCGATTCGCGTCTGTGCGGCGTCGAGCGCCGATCCATCCCAGCTCGCCGCGCGCCGCACCGCTTCGCGCAGCAACGGCGTCGTACGGATCGCGCGCGGTTCCGACGGCAAGGCGCCGCAGCGCGCCTCGGCCACGAACACCGACCATCCCGAAAACGGTCCGAACGACTGCAGCCCGTGCCGGCAGTGCGGCGGAATCCAGATCGCATGGATCGCCGGTACGACCCAGTCCTGATCGTCGAGCCCGATCGACAGCAGCCCGCTCAGGGCGCCGACGAGCTGCCCGCGCGCATGCGCATGCGGCGCGGTCGTACGCGCATCGCGCTGCGTGAGCACGGCCGCGGCGACGAACGGACCATCGTCGCCGAGCACGAGCCGCGCGGGAAGAAGGGGGGTGGACATGGCCGAATCTCCGTATCGAATGGCTTTTATACCGGAGATCGGCAGCGGCCGCACGCGTAAATTGGGCGCTTCAATCACAGACATGGAGCGGACGATGCGAGCCGAACAATTGCTTCCCGACGATCAGGACCGGCTCGATGCCGGCGACACGACGATCCGCAAGGGCACCGTCGGTGCGTTTCTGATCAACGCGCGCGTGCTGACCGACCCGCATGCGTCGACGGCCGAGCGCGCCCGAGCAGAAGCCGACGTGCTCGACGCGTTGCCGGCGCTGCGCGCGCTCGGGCTGTTCGATGTGCTCGACGTGCGCGATCGCGCGCTGCGCGCGTGGCTTGACGCGCATTGAGGGTTGCGCCGCAGCGCGACATCAGGCGTACGCGTGCGGCCAGCCCGGTATTCACATCAGCACATTCGAGGAGTCGACATGAAGGCAGCAGTCGTGAAGGGTCCGGGCGAAGGGCCGGTCTTTATGGAATTCGACGCGCCGCACGCGCAGCCGGGCCACCGGCTGATCGACGTGACGGCGTCGGCGGTGAGCCGGCTGGCGCAGGGGCGGGCGTCCGGCGCGCACTATTCGTTCGACGGGCGTTACCCGTTCGTTGTCGGCGTCGACGGCGTGGGGCGGCTCGACGGCGGGCAGCGCGTCTACTTCTTCAGCGCCGCGGCGCCGTTCGGCGCGATGGCCGAGCGCACGATCGTGCCCGATACGCAATGGGTGCCGCTGCCGGACGATCTCGACGACGTCACGGCCGCCGCGATCGCGAATCCGGCGATGTCGTCGTGGGCCGCGCTGACCGAACGCGCACGCATTGCGCGCGGCGAGACGGTGCTCGTCAACGGCGCGACGGGCGCGTCGGGCCGCCTCGCGGTGCGTGTCGCAAAGCACCTCGGCGCCGCGACGGTAATCGCGACGGGACGCAACACGGCCGCGCTCGATGCGTTGCTGGACGCCGGTGCGGATGCCGTCGTGCCGCTGCAGCAGGACGCGGCCGCGCTCGCGCGTGCGCTCGAGCCCCACTGGCGTGCGGGCGTCGACGTCGTGCTCGACTATCTCTGGGGCGAGACCGCGCGCACGCTGCTGACGAGCGCCGCGCAAAACATGCCGGCGGGCCGCACGCTGCGCTTTGTGCAGATCGGCTCGATGGGCGGCGGCGACGTGTCGCTGCCGGGCGCCGTGCTGCGCGCCGCGGCGATCGAACTGATGGGCAGCGGGCTCGGCAGCGTGCCGCTGCCGCGGTTGATCGCGGTCGCGCGCGGCGTGTTCGACGCCGCCGCACGCGCACGACTGACGCTCGACACACGCGTGGTGCCGCTGTCGGCGGTCGGCGCACACTGGAACGATACGAGCAGTGCCGTTCGTACGGTGTTCACGATGGGAGCGGAACGCTGACCGCCGTGCGGCGCCGTGGGCGACATGCGTGCCGTCGCCCGCGTCGTCGAGCGAGGCGTCAAAACCGCTGCTGAATCCCCGCCGTCACGCCCACCTGTGTCGTGCCATACCCGGCGAAATCGCGCGACACGCCGACCTTCTGGTCGTGCTTCGCGATTGCAAACGCGTTGGACAGGCACCGTATGACGAACTCGCTGTTTGCAGTTGTCGACAATGCTCGTGCGCATTACATTGAGCCGTCCGCTTCTCTACCGGATGTTTCAGGAAATGCGTTTCCTCCCGAAAAGGGCGAGCGTATGCGCGATACCTCTATGCAGAGCCGAAAAGCCCCTCGTGCGGGACTCGATCGTGTTGACCATTCCTGATAAATGGCGGTGGCGCGACATTGCAAGGTTCGGTAAGACGTTCTAAGGTTTCGGATTCTACAGAGCGAATAAATATATGAAACGCGATATTGATAGGATCCCATATTTAAAGATCAACAAGCTCGTTTGGAAATGGAAACTCTGCGAGGGGCAGGACGGAGGAATCCCGGTGTGCGATGTCGGTCTGTCAATGGCAATGGCTCCCCCGTGGAAAGAGTTGCCCGTCAAGCAATCTGCACCCGTTGTCCCGGCCGGTAAGCGCGACTCGCTCGACAAGATGGTGGACGACATCGAAAGGATTGCGAATGCATTTTCACGCTTCCGAAAGTGGCTGGATACGCCTGTCCCACCCGACCAACCGAAGGCGGAAGGAAATAAAAAAGAAGTGCCGCCTTTTGACATTCAGCAGATTCCTGATGCTATGCGCAAAGAGCATATGCCGATTTCTGCAAGGTTGATGGAACGATGGTTTTCCGGGGAACTTAACTATTCGGTTACGTTGGAGGATCAGCGTAACGAGATCAATCAAAAAGGTGAACTCTATTCTGAATCGATGATCGATCGGACCACCATAAAAATGGACTGGGTTCTCAGGCATGCGCGCGCAAAGAAGCAATACGATCGTCTTGTAAATTTCGATATATATGGCTTGCGTGCGTATGAAACCCTTAAGGATATCCTTGGTCGTTACCGTAGTCGCGGAGACGTATCGCCTTGGACGGTCAGCGACTACGATATCCGCAAGCTACACAGGGAATTCCAGTTCCAGCGAGCGGCGGTAGAGAGTTCCTTTGAACAGAAGGCTTTGCAGGCCGCGAGACGTCTACCCGATGCTGGTGTCCCTGACGATCTGACGGGCGCGTTGGGAGCGTTCAACTTCTATGCTGCGGTAGCGGGCGTTATTTTCGACGTCGGTAACAGAAAAGCGACGGTCACGCACATTGTCGTATATGTCCGGGACGGTTATTCCTTTGAAGGGGCCGCGGATTCGCGGTCGCAGTACTTGGGCCACTGGAGCAAAAACGGTGTGGCGATCGTACCGAGCTACGTTGCAGCAAATCTCGCGGATCAGCCGTGGTTCGACTTTCCGGTAGTAGTAGGCAGTACGATCGCTAATCTCTATGAGCCAGGGAAAGTCTACTATCCTGTCCGGAATCGCTCGTTCCGCGAATGGCAAGCCACGCACCGTCAAGGCGGCGACTTCATCATATTTTCCGACTATAGGCCGATCATGTTGAATAAACCCATAACGGTGCATTTCGAATGAACGGATTGGCGATAGGTGTGCAAGCGGCCGGCATGATCGCACTCGCGGCCGTCGTCCTGCTCGGAATCACGGTAGGTCTGTTGATCGTCGTCCTATACAGCTTCTCGCGCCATGAGGGACGCCTCGAACGAATGAAGTCGGGAATGAAAGCGCTCGGTTCCGCTCTGGCAATTGTCATCTTGCTGTTCTGCGCCGGCGTCTACTACAAGGACGCTCGATTACGCGCACGCGCGACGCAGTTCGTCACCGAACCTTCCCGGGGCGACGGGGGACGCTACACCGCGCGATATGCGTACCTCGGAGGGGAGCGAATCCTTTTGCGGCTCTATCGGACCTCCGATATGCGATTGCTTGCCGAGCGCACGTACGCGTACCCGGATGCCGTTCGCTTGATATGGACCAAGGAATCGCTGATCTTCGATACCGCCGTCGACCATGATGGCGAGATCCCGTTGCCGCCCACCGGCTTTGATGGACTCAAAGCCATGTTGCCGTAGTAGGCGGCGCTCCTGCGTGAGTGACTTCTTGCGAGCGCGAAAGGGCAGCGCACGGCGGCGCGCGAGCGCAAGTGACCGCATCGCATGGAGGCACGGGCGACATGCGTGCCGTCGCCCGCGTCGTCGAGCGAGGCGTCAAAACCGCTGCTGAATCCCCGCCGTCACGCCCACCTGTGTCGTGCCATACCCGGCGAAATCGCGCGACACGCCGACCTTCTGGTCGTGCTTCGCGATCGCGAACGCGCCCGACAGATACAGCACCGTACGCTTCGACAGCGCGTAATTGGCGCGCATCGACACGAGCGTCGGATCGGCGTCGGTGCCGCCCTTGATGTCCTGGTGATAGACGGCTGCGATCAGCGACAGCGTCGGCGTGAACTGGTACGATCCGCCGACCCAGTACGTGTCGCTCAACTGGTTCGCGGCGCTCGTGTGGAACGTGCGCCGATAGTTGCGATAACCGGCCATCGTCTTCAGGTTGCCGAAGTCGTAGCTGAGGCCCGCGTGGATCCCCTGGATATAGTTGACCGTGTCGGCGGGCGTCACGCTGTCGGCCGCGCCGTTTTGCCGATCGAACGTGACCACGGCCGCGAACGGTCCGGTCTCGTAGCCGAGCGCGACGTCGTATTTCGAGCTGGTCTTCACGCTGCCCGGCACGTTGCCGAAGCCGTACAGCGCGCCGAACTTGAAGCCGCTGAACTCGCCGTCGTAGCGCACCGCGTTCGACGAGCGCGTGAACATGCCGTCCTTGCGGCCGCCGGTCGCCATCGACGCGCTCGCCCACGAGTAGTTCTGCGCATAACCCATCGGGTCGAACGGCAGGAGGTAGTCGTAGGTGACGGTGTAGTTGCGGCCGAGCGTCAACTCGCCCCATTTGCCTTTCAGGCCGACCGTCGCACGGCGCGCGAAGATCGAGTCGGGGCCGTCGTCGAGCGCGCCGTTCGCGAGATCGATGCCGCTTTCGAGCCGGAATACGGCCTTCAGGCCGCCGCCGAGATCCTCGACGCCGCGCAAACCCCAGCGCGACGTGTTCTTGTTGCCCGACTTCAGCTTGACCGAGCTGCCGCCTTCCGGCGCCGCGTGGTTCGTGTACTCGATGCCGGCATCCATGATCCCGTACAGCGTGACCGACGATTGCGCATGCGCGGCGCCGGCCGCGAGACCGGCGACGGCGGCCGAGCCGGTCAGTACGGCGGCGCGAAGGGAACGTGACTTCATTGACGGTGTCTCCTTGGTTCTTGTGGTTGAGGTGAAACGGACGCGGCGCGCAGCCGACCGCGGCGGACGCCGCCGGCCGTCCGCGCGCAAATGTGCACAAGCGCGTGGTGCGATGGGGGGCGGCGTGCAGACGTGCGGCGTGCACACGTGCGGCGTGCATACGTGCGGCGTGCATACGTGCGCCACGCACACGCCGCCCGGTTCAGCCCGCTTTTGCGAACGCCCAGCAGTCGTTGGCCGGAAACTCGATCCAGTGCTTGCCGGCCGCACGCGGCACGTGGCCGAACGCGCGCAGCCGCATGTCGCCGCAATGGAACAGGTATTCCCAGCGATCGCCGAGATACATCGACGTGACGAGGTCGGCCTGCAGCCGGTTGGCGCCGGGGCCGTCGGCGACCTGCACGCGTTCGAGGCGGATCACGGCCTGCGCATCCTGGCCCGGCGCGAGCGTGTCGCGCGCGAGCGCGCGCAGCTCCCAGCCGTCGCCGGCGAGCGTCACGCAGTCGCCGTCGACGGCCGCGACACGCGCGTCGATCCGGTTGTTGCTGCCCATGAACTCGGCCGTATACAGCGAGCGCGGCGCGCCGTACAGCTCGGCCGGCGTGCCTTCCTGCTCGATGCGGCCGTTGCGCAGCAGCAGGATGCGGTCGGACATCGCCATCGCTTCGGTCTGGTCGTGCGTCACGCAGAGCGCGGACAGCCCGAGCGACACGATCAGCTCGCGCAGCCACGCGCGCGCTTCCTCGCGCAGCTTCGCGTCGAGGTTCGAGAGCGGCTCGTCGAGCAGGATCACGGGCGGGTTGTAGACGAGTGCGCGCGCGATCGCCACGCGCTGCTGCTGGCCGCCCGACAGCTGATGCGGAAAGCGTTCCGCGAGATGCCCGAGGCCGAGCTGCTCGAGCGCGTTCTGCACGCGGCGTTTCTGTTCGGCCGCGGCGACGCGGCGCAGCTTCAGACCGTAGCCGACGTTGTCGGCGACCGTGCGGTGCGGCCACAGCGCATACGACTGGAACACGAGGCCGAGCGAGCGCTGCTCGACGGGCAGATCGATGCGCCGCGCGCCGTCGAAGAACACGCGATCGTCGAGCTGGATGCGCCCGTCGGACGGCTGTTCGAGGCCGGCCACCGCGCGCAGCAGCGTCGTCTTGCCGCTGCCCGACGCGCCGAGCAGACACACGACTTCGCCGGCCTTCAGTTCGAACGACACGCCTTTCAGGATCGGATTGGCGCCGTAGCTGAGATGCAGATCGTCGACGATAAGCTTATCCATGAAGTTTCACTCCGAAACGCAGGGCCACGCCGAGACCGACGCCGACCATCGCAATGTTGATGACAGAGAGCGCGGCGACCTGATCGACCGCGCCGGTCGCCCACAGCGACACGAGCAGCGCGCCGATCACTTCGGTGCCGGGCGACAGCAGATAGACGGCGGTCGAGTATTCGCGCTCGAAGATCATGAAGATCAGCAGCCACGCGGCGAGCAGCCCGAAGCGCACGAGCGGCAGCGTCACGTCGAGCGACACGCGGCTGCGCGTCGCACCGACGCTGCGTCCGGCTTCCTCGAGCTCGGGGCCGACCTGCAGCAGCGCGCTCTGGATCAGCCGCATCCCGTACGCGAGCCACACGACCGTGTACGCGATCCAGATGCTCCACATCGAGTTCTTCAGCTCGCGCAGCCCGGGCACGAACAGGAAAATCCAGAGGAACGCGAGACCGGCGAGCAGGCCCGGCACCGCGCGCGGCAGCAGCACGACGTAGTCGAGCAGCTTCGTCGCCCAGTCGTGGCGGCGATGGCCCGCGAACGCGACCAGCGAGTAGAAGCCGACCGCGAGGGCGCCGCCGATCACGCCGATGCCGAGCGTGTTGACGATCGCGCGCACGAGGTTGTCCTGTTCGAACAGCTCGGTGAAGTTCGCGAGCGTCAGCACTTCGCCGAGCGCGACGCCTTCGCCCCAGTTGGTGACGAACGCGCGCAGCACGATCCCGGAGATCGGCACGATCACGGTCAGCGCGAGCCACAGCGCGACGATCGCGAGCGCGACCCAGCGCCACACGCCGAGCGGCAGCACGGTCGAACGGCCGGCCTTGCCCTTCACGGTGACGAAGCGGTTGGCCGTCTTCAGCAGGCGGCGCTGCAGCAGCACGAGCGGAAACGTGATCGCGACGATGCACACCGCGACCGCGGCCATCAGGTGATACGACGGCACGCCGAGCTTGTTGGTCAGCTTGTACAGATAGGTGGCGAGTACGAGATGGCCTTCCGGATCGCCGAGCACGAGCGGCAGCCCGAACACCTCGAAGCCGAGGAAGAACACGAGCACGCCGGCGAACAGCAGCGCGGGCATCGTCATCGGCAGGCTCACGTCGAGCGCGACGCGGAACGGCCGCGCGCCCGTCACGCGCGCCGCTTCCTCGACGTCCGAGCCGAGGTTGCGCAGCGCGGCCGAGGAGTACAGGTACACGTGCGGCACGTGCGTGAGGCCGACGATTACCGTGATCGCGAAGATCGAATAGACGTTCCACGGCACGCTCTGCGCGCCGAACAGTTCCTTGAACCACACCGAGTAGAAGCCGACCGGGCCGGCCGCGACCACGTAGCCGAACGCGAGCACCATCGGCGACACGAACACGGGCGTGAGCAGCAGCGGTTCGAGCCAGCGGCGGCCGGGCAGGTTGGTGCGCACCATCAGGAACGCGAGGATGCCGCCGAGCGGGATCGAGATGAACAGCATCCCGCCGGCGATGATGAACGAGTTCTTCACGGCCGACCAGAAGTCGGGGTCGCGGAAGATGAAACGGAAGCCTTCGATGCCGAGCGTCTTGCTGGCGTCGAAGAACGGCGCGGACAGCAGGCTCTGGAACAGGATGAAGCCGAGCGGCAGCGCGACCGCGACGGTCAGCACCGCGACGACGATCCAGCGCAGCATGCCGGCGAGCGGCTGCAGGCTGCGTGCGGGCAGCGCGGGAATCGCGTCGCCGTTGCCGGCGTGAGGCGGAACGGCGGCGGCCGCTCCGCGTGTGCTGGTTGAAAGCATGAGTTCGCCCCTGCGGCCATCGGAATGGCCGCCGCAAGGAAAATCGGAAAGGGGAAGGGTGCGGCCCGCGCGGCGTCGCGCGGGCGGCCGTCAGCGGATCAGCGCTTGATCGCCTGCTGCCATTGCTTCAGGAAGGCGAGCCGCTTCGACTGGTCGAGATAGACGAGCAGGCCCGTGCCGATCGGGATCGGCTTCAGCGAATCGCCGAGTTCCTTCGTGAGGCTCGCGGCCGACGTTTCGCCGGTCACGTCCGTGCGGATCGCGTACAGGTTCGCCTGGTTCGCGATCAGCGTCTGGCCGCGCTTCGACAGCAGATAGTCGACCCACAGCTTCGCGGCGTTCGGATTCTTCGCCTTCTTCGAGATCGTCGCGAGACGGCTCACGACCTGGGTATAGTCCTTCGGAAACACGTAGCCGATCGACTTGTCCTTCTTGGCCTTCGCGTACGCGTAGGAGCCGATGATGTTGTAGCCGATCAGGTTCTCGCCCGACGAGATCCGCTCCATCATCGCGCCCGTGCTCGACTGCAGCTTCGGGCCGGTCGCGCCGATTGCCTTCACGAGCTCCCACGTGACCTTCTCGTTCAGGTGCGCGTCCTGCGTCAGTGCGTTGAAGCCGACGCCGGACTTCTCTACGTCGTACGTCGTCAGCTTGCCCTTGAACCTGTCGGGCTGCGACGCAAGGAGCTTGATCAGGTCGGTGCGCGTCTTCGGCACTTCGTTTTCGGGGATCAGCCGCTTGTTGTAGACGATCGCAAGCGGCTCGAACGTCGTGCCGTATGCCTGCTTCTGATATTGCGCCCACGACGGTACGTGCGCACTTTCCGGCGAGTCGTACGACGCCATCAGGCCGTCGTTGACGAGCTTCACCTGCAGGTCCATCGCCGAGCTCCACAGCACGTCGGCGCTCGTGCTGCTCGCCGCGTTCTCGCTGATGTAGCGGTTGTATAGCTCGGTGCTGTTCATGTCGTTGTACTCGACCTTGACGCCGTACAGGCTTTCGAAGTCCTTGATCAGCGGCCGCACGAGGCCCGTGTCGGTCGTCGAGTAGACGATCAGCTTGCCTTCCTGCTTCGCGGCGTCGATCACGCCTTGGTAGTTGCCCGGATACCCGGCCGGGACCTGCGCGGCTGCCGTGCCGGCGGCCGCGCCCGTGACGATCGCCAGCGCGGCGGCGAGATGCTTCGGTGCAAACGGCATGTCTTCCTCCAGTTACGTTTTCTGTTGTGTCGTTCGAGTGACGCGGATGTTAAGTGCGATGCACTTTCAGCCTGCTTTCATTTCCATTGACGATTGTGTCGTCCGCGTCATGGATTTCCCGAGGTCGATGCGGCGAGGCCGCAGTTTGTCGCGGCTCGCGGCAGGGATGGCGGGCAGGGCAAGGGGGCGCGTGCCATGCGCACGGCGACGGCACGGCGAGGATCGGCGCGAAAGCCGCCAACGCGCGCGACGCGCGGCCAACGCGTCGCCGCGAGCCGTTACCGACGCCGCGCAATCGATAGCCGCCGCCGCACATGACTTCCGGCATGGCCGAAGCGCCCGCGCATTGGAGCGTCCTGCGCAGCCGGCCGATATGACTGTCGACGGTGCGCTCCAGCGCGTCGGCATCCGCGTCCCGCCCGCGCAGAATCGTGCGGATGCGCGCCACGACCTCGGCCCGGTCGAACGGCTTCGCGATGTAGTCGTCGGCGCCGAAGCGTAGTCCTTGCAGGCGATCGAGGCGATGGCCTGCCGCGGACATGCTTCGATCTGCTTCGCGAGCGCCGTTTCGTGCGTGACTCGCCGGCGATCGGCTGCGCTGCATGCGACCGCGCAACCGGGGTTTGTGCGAGGCGTCGGTCCGGAAAGGATCATGTAATGTAGCGGCCTGACGTTTGCCTGACCGGAATCGCCATGCGTGTGCTGCTCGTCGAAGACAATCCCCTCCTTGCGCAGTCGCTGAACGACGCGCTGAGTGCCGCGCGGTTCGCGGTCGACCACATGGCGGACGGCGAGGCGGCGGACCACGTGCTGCGCACGCAGGATTACGCGCTGGTGATCCTCGATCTCGGGCTGCCGAAGCTCGACGGGCTCGAGGTGCTGCGGCGGCTGCGTGCACGCCGCAATCCGGTGCCGGTGCTGATCCTTACGGCGCACGGATCGGTCGAGGATCGCGTGAAGGGTCTCGACCTCGGCGCCGACGACTATCTCGCGAAGCCGTTCGAGTTGACCGAGCTCGAGGCGCGCGCCCGCGCGCTGATCCGGCGCAGCCTCGGCCACGAGCATTCGCGCGTCGAATGCGGGCCGCTCGCCTACGACAGCGTCGATCGCAGCTTCCGGCTCGCCGACGAGCCGCTGCCGCTCACGCCGCGCGAGCGCTCGGTGCTCGAGGTGCTGATCCTGCGCAACGGCCGCGCGATCAACAAGGAAACGCTGTCGGAAAAGATCTTCGGCCTCGACGAATCCGTCAACGCCGACGCGATCGAGATCTACGTGTACCGGCTGCGCAAGAAGCTAGAGAACAGCGGCGTCGCGATCGTCACGCTGCGCGGGCTCGGCTATCTGCTCGAAGCGAAGGCCGACGCGTGAAGCAGCCGAACCTGCGGGCCCAGGTCGCGCTGTGGTTGCTGCTGCCGCTGCTCGGCCTGCTCGCCTTCGATTCCTGGCTCACATACCAGCGCGCGATGAGCGCCGCACACGTCGCGTTCGATCGCACGCTGTCCTCGTCGCTGAAGTCGATCCGCGAAGGCGTACGGCTCAACGATGGCGACATCGAAGTCGACCTGCCGTATCTCGCGCTCGAGATGTTCGAATCCGGCGACGGCGGCAAGATCTACTACCTGATCCGCGAGGACAACGGCCGCACGATCACCGGCTATCCCGACCTGCCGCTGCCGCCCGGCGACGACGCGGCCGGCGATCGCACGCTGTTCGTCACGCACTACTACGACGTCGTCTATCGCGGCGAGCAGCTGCGCATGGCCGCGCTGCGCGTGCCGGTGCACGACGTGCCGACCGCACAGACGCGCATCGTCTGGGTGATGGTCGGCGAGACGATCGAGGCGCGCCAGGCGCTGGCGCGGCAGATTCTCGTCGGCTCGCTGCTGCAGGAAGGGCTGCTCGTCGTGCTCGCGCTCGGCATCGTATGGCTCGGCGTCGGGCGCGGGCTGCGGCCGCTGAATCGGCTCTCGGCGACGGTCGCCGCGCGCAGCGAGGACGACCCGACGCCGCTCGATACGGGCGGGATGCCGAGCGAACTCGCGCCGCTCGTCGAGTCGATCAATCAGTACATCGGTCGCACGCAGCGGATGCAGGTCGCGCGGCGGCGCTTCTTCGCGGACGCCGCGCATCAGCTGAAGACGCCGCTCGCGGCCGTGCAGGCCGGCGTCGAACTGGCGCTGCGCCCCGACGAGCAGCCACGCGTGAACGTGCATCTGCGTCGCGTGAACGGCGCGGTGCGGCAGGCCGCGAAGATCGTCCAGCAACTGCTGTCGTTGTCGCGGCTCGATTCGGACAGCGGCCATGCCGTCGCGCACAAGACGGTCGCGCTGCATCGGCTCGCGCGCAGCGTGACGCTCGACTGGTCGCCGGTCGCGCGCGCACGCGACATCGATCTCGGCTTCGAGCACGATGCGGACGTCACGGTGCTCGGCCAGCCCGATCTGCTCGGCGAGATGATCGGCAACCTGATCGACAACGCGATCCGCTATGCGGGCGACCGCGCGGTGATCACGGTGCGCGTGTCGCGCGAGGGCGAGTGCGCGCGGCTCGACGTGATCGACAACGGACCCGGTATTCCCGAAGACGAGCGCGATGCCGTGTTCGAGCGCTTCCATCGCGGCAGCACGACGCAGACGGTGGAAGGCACGGGGCTCGGGTTGTCGATCGTGCGCGAGATCGCGCGCGTGCATCGAGGCAGCGTGGCGCTGGCCGGTGCGGCGGGCGGCGGGTTGATTGTCACGGTGAGTTTGCCGGCAGTGGACGACGGGGCGTCGCGCGTGCGCTGAGCGCGACTAAATTAATCGCCGAAGCCGATCTCCGCATCGAGCGGCTGGCCGACCTCGAGCCACGCACCAGCGCCTTCGACGACGATCGCGTTGATGCCGAACGTCAGCGCACCGTCGTAGTTCGGATTCGCGCGATAGGTCTGCAGCGTATCGGTCGGTTCGTGCGGCCATGCCGGATCGGGCGCGCCGGTGCGCTGGTCGATCGTCGGCATCGGGCAGCGCGTGCAGAGCTTCACGAGACGCAGCCGCACGCGCGTCGCGCCGTCGGCATCGAGGTGCTCGACGAAATCCTCTTCATACGCCTCGAGGTCGGACACGACGAGGTTCGGCCGGAAGCGGTTCATCGGAATCGCGGGCGCGCCCTTTGCGGCGAGTCGCGCATTCAGATCGTCGAGCGACGCCTGCCCGATCACGAGCAGCGGATAGCCGTCGGCGAACTGCGTATGCGCGTCGACGTCGCCCGTCCATTTGGCGCTGCACGCGCGCCGCGCGTCGCGCGCGAAGCGCACGAGTTTCGCGGGTTCGCCGAGCCATTCGCTGAACCACGCCGACGTGTCCGCGCCGGTATCGATCGCATCGACGGTGTCGCGCCACACGGTGGCGGCGATCGTCGGCGTGGCCGGCGTCGCGTCGCCGTCGAGCGGCGTGCGCAGTTCGCGCATGCCGGGCGCGTTCAGCACGAGCGTGTCGCTGTCGAACGCGGGCTGCACGAGCGCGAGGCGCGGATGCGTGCGCTGCGTGATCATCCGGCCCTGCGCGTCGGTCACCATCCAGTGCCGGTCGTACGCGAGGCCGGTATCGAGCAGTTGCGCACGCGGCAGCGCGATACCGGCGCAGGATTTGATCGGATAGACGTGGAGTTCGGCGATGGCTGGCATGACGCTGGCTGAGGTGGACGAAACGGTCGAGTCGCGATTGTGCCAGATCGCACGACGACCGTCCGTGCGGGCGGTCACGCGAGCGGGAAGCCGAGATCGAACGTCGTGCGCACATCGAGCGGCTGGCGCAGCAGCCCGGACTTGAGGTAGAAATCCGCGGTGCGCTGCTGTTCGGCGATCACCGTTGCATCGATCGCCTGCCAGCGCGTGGCGCGACGCTGGAACTGCAGTTTCGCGGCTGCCGGCGGAATGCCGATGATCCGCGCGAGCGTCGCGGAATACGTGTCGACATGCCGGTACGACCATTGCTGCGCGCGCACGACGCGTTGCAGGAAATCGCGCAGCACGTCGCGCTTCGATGCGATCGCGGCGTCGGTCGCGGCGAGGTAGCTGAGCCCCGACCACAGGCCGCGGCCGTTGACGAGCACGCGCGCGCGGCCGCTCGTTTCGGCGAGCGCCGTATAGGGCTCCCAGGTCGCCCACGCGTCGATCGAGCCGGTCGCGAGCGCGAGCATCGTATCGGCCGGCGGCAGGAAGCGGAACGACACGGCGTCGGGCGGCAGGCCGGCCGCGTCGAGCGCCTTCAGCGTGACGAAATGGCCGATCGATCCGCGCGTGGTGCCGATCTGCTTGCCTTTCAGATCGGCCGCGCGTTTCAGCGTCGCGTCGGGCCGTACGAGCACCGCGGTGCCGAACGGATCGGAGCGGTTCGCGCCGATCACCTTGATGCGTGCGCCCGACGCGAGCGCGAAGATCACCGGCGCGTCGCCGATCGGCCCGCAATCGACGGCCGCCGCGTTCAGCGCTTCGGCGAGCGGCGCGGCCGCCGGAAATTCGGTCCACGCGATGTCGTAGGCGAGGTCGTGCAGTTCGCCGGCCGCTTCGAGCAGCGCGCGCAGCCCGCCTTTCTGGTCGCCGGCACGCAGCAGCGGTCGTGCACCAGCCTGCGCGCGCAGCGCGGCGGGGGCGACGGTCAGCGTGGCGGCGGTGGCGAGCGCACCGGCGTGCGCGAGGAAGTGGCGTCGGGTCGGATTCATCGTCAGGAGCGATCGTCGGAGAGAGGGTTCGGGGAAGTCAATGCGGCAGGCCGGCCTGCACGTCGCGTACGGGTTCGGCGTCGATGCGCAGCAGCAGCGCGGTCAGCGAATCGGCGGCGCCCGTTGCGCGCGACGGGCCTGCGCCGGCGTCCGCGCCGCAGAGCAGATCGGCGGTCGACCAGCCCGCGCTGCCCGGCAACGCACGCATCCGCAGCCAGCCGCGGCGGTCCGCGAACAGCTGCGTGCCGCCGAGCGCATCGGCCGGCACGCCGGCGATCGTCGCGAACGTGCGCCACGCGCCGGGCGTCGCGGCAACGCAGTTGGCCCGCGCGGCCGTCGACGGCGGCATCGGCGCGTCGTCGGTCGTGACGAGCAGCGTCTGCCAGCGCGGGTCTTCGGGCGGCGG
>NZ_KV786536.1:0-819 GCF_001806955.1 Burkholderia sp. HMSC10F09 | reverse complement strand
TAGGCGCACCGGCCGCCCCGCCGTGCGCGCGGGCGCCGGCCGCCGCGCACAGCAGCCCGAGCCCGAAGATCGCGCCGCGATGCGTGTTGACGCCGCCCGTCGCGGCGAGCATCGCGTGCTCCGCGCGCAGGCCGATCTTGCGCAGCGCGGCCATCTCGGCATCGCGCGCGCCCGCGTCGGCCAGTTCCGCGAAGAACGGCCGTAGCACGGCCGCGCTGCGCGCGAACGTCGCGGCGTCCATGTCCGAATGGCTGCCCGTATCGACGTGGCTGACGAGCCCCGGCTTCGGATAGGTTGCGATTTCGAGCACGAGGCTGCGCTCGGCGAGCGCCGCGATACGGTCGGCGTGCGACCAGGATGCGGCCGGCGCGCGGCAAACGACTGCGGCGCTCACTGCGCGTCTCCGGCAAACGCGGCCGCGGGCATCAGCTCGACGGCGATCGCCGTCTTCACCGCGACTTCGGGCAAGCGTGCCTGCAGTTCGCGCCAGTTGACGCCCGCGCCGTCGTCGCGCAGCAGTTCGCCGTCGATCCGCATCGGCGCGTGCGCGGCGATCGCCGCGAGCCCGTCGAGCAGCGGCGCGATGCACGACGCGGCCGGCAGCGGAAACAGCACGTCGAGATCCGACGATGCGCTCAGATACGAGTCGCCGGTCAGCGCCTGCCACGCGAGACTGCCGAACACGCGGCCCTGCACGCCGCAGCGCGCACCGAGCGCGTCGAGTTCGCGCAGCGTCAGCTGCCACGCGTGCGGCGCGGCCGCCAGCACGTCGGCGAACGCCGGCGGCGGGCCGGCCGTCGCGACTGCATTGTGCGCGAC
>NZ_KV786535.1:0-3993 GCF_001806955.1 Burkholderia sp. HMSC10F09 | reverse complement strand
CGCCTCGCCGGCGCATGCGCCGGCAAGCCTCGAGCGGATCCCGCGCACGCTGCCCGCCCCGCGCCCAAACGGCGCGGCGCTGGCCCGGCGGGTCGCACACTGGAGATGGGCATGGCAGAAATGGTGTTGTCCCAGGTTGCCAACGGACTGGTGCTGGGATTCCTTTACGTGCTGCTCGCGATCGGGCTGTCGATCATCTGCGGGCTGCTCGGCATCGTCAATTTTGCGCATGGCGCGCTGTTCGCGCTCGGCGCGTATTTCGCGATCGCGCTGTCGACGCAGTTCGGCTGGGCGGCCGTCGTGCTCGCGCCGCTGCTCGTCGCCGCGGTCGGTGTGCTGATCGAGGTGGTCTTCATCCGGCGGCTGTACGGCAAGGAGCCGCTGCTCAGCCTGATCGTCACGTTCGCGCTGTCGCTGCTGATTACCGCGCTGACGCGACTCGTGTGGGGCGCAGGCGGCCTGCCGTTCAGCCCGCCCGACGCGCTCGGCGGCCTGCTCGTCTACGGGCCGCTGCTGATCACGAAATACCGGCTGTTCGTGCTCGGCGCGACGGTCGCGATCCTCGTCGCGCTGTGGTGGTTCATGAACTACACGCCGTACGGGCGGATCCTGCGCGCGGGCAGTCGCGATCCGGAGATGGTCGGCCTGCTCGGCATCAACCTGCCGCGCGTGCTGACCGGCGCGTTCGCGCTCGGCGCGCTGCTCGCGGGCGCCGCCGGCGTGCTGGCCGCGCCGCTGCTCACGGTCACGCCGGGCATGGCGACCGCCGCGGTGATGCCCGCGTTCGTGATCGTCACGATCGGCGGCCTCGGCTCGTTCGCGGGCGCCGTGGTCGCGGGCCTGCTGGTCGGCATCGTGACCGCGCTGGCCGTGCAGTTCTTTCCCGAAGGCTCATCGGTCGCGATGTACGTGCTGATGGCCGTCGTCCTGCTGGTACGCCCTCGCGGGCTGTTTGGCGAACGCTGGGAGCGCTTCGAATGAAACTCGGCCATCTGACCTGGCACCCGGTCGCGGTGCTCACCCTCTCGCTGGTCGCCGTGTCGCTCGCGCTCACCGCGACCGGCACACCGCTCGAACGCGCGACGCAGATCGCGATCTACACGCTGTACGGGATGGGCGTGAACCTGCTCGTCGCCTACACGGGGCTGGTGCCGTTCGGCGCATCGGTGTTCTTCGGCACGACCACCTATCTGGTCGCCGTGTCGCTGCTGCACGTGCTTGGCAACGAGGTGCTCGCGCTCGCGGCCAGCGTGATCGTGACGACCGTGCTGGCCGCGCTGATCGGCGCGATCGTGTTGCGCCGGCGCGGGCTGTACTTCTCGCTGCTCACGCTCGCCTGCTCGCAGATCGCGTTCGAGATCGCGTTCAAGTGGACCGACGTGACCGGCGGCGAAAACGGCCTGCAGAACGTGCCGCGCCCGACCTTCCCGACGGCCGCCGCCTTCCACGTGTTCGCGTGCGTGACGGTGATCGCCGTCGCCTGGCTGCTGTGGCGCATCGTGCATGCGCCGTTCGGGCGCGCGCTGCAGGCGTTGCGCGACAACGAGCAGCGCGCGGCGAGCCTCGGCTACGACACCTACCGGCTCAAGTTGCGCGCCTTCGTGATCTCGGCGGCCGTGATCGGCTATGCGGGCGGCCTGCTGTGCCTGATGCTGCAGGGCGCGTATGCGAACAACCTGAGCTGGGAACACGCGGGCGACAGCCTGCTGATGACCGTGCTCGGCGGCGTCCACCAGTTTCTCGGGCCGCTGTGGGGTGCGATCGCGTTCATCCTGCTCGAGGACAAGCTGAGCAGCCTCACCGAGCACTGGTGGCTGATCTTCGCGCCGATCGTCATCGCATTCGCGTTCTTCTCGCCCGAAGGCATCCACGGCATCGTGCAGCGCGTGCTGCGGCGGTCGCGCTGGACACTCGTGCGCGACACGATTCCCGCGCGTCCCGACGTCATCGCACCGTATCGCGCAAGCCGCATCGACTCCGATCCCGCTACGCCGGTGCTGAGCGTGCGCGGCCTGTCGAAGCGTTTCGGCTCGCTGGTGACCGCCGACCGGATCGACCTCGACGTCCATCCGTACCGGCTGCACAGCTTCATCGGCCCGAACGGCGCGGGCAAGACCACCTTCTTCAACATGCTGACCGGCGTGCTGTCTCCGAGCGCCGGCACGATCACGTTCGACGGCCGCGACGTGACGAAGCTCGCGATGTTCCGGCGCGTGCGGCTCGGCATGAGCCGCTCGTTCCAGATCCTCAGCGTGTTCCGCAACCTCACCGTGTTCGAGAACGTGCGTGTCGCCGTGCAGGCCGCGCAGCACGATCGCCTCGGCCTGTGGCGCGACGCGCACAAGCTCGACGAACAGAATGCGCAGACCTGGTCGCTGCTCGCGGCAGTCGGCCTCGTCGAGCGCGCGGCGCACGCGTGCGAAAGCCTGTCGCACGGCGAGCAGCGCCTGCTCGAAATCGCGCTGTCGCTCGCGACGCGCGCGCGCCTGCTGCTGCTCGACGAGCCGCTCGCCGGTCTCGCCGAAGCCGATCGCGCGCGCGTCGCCGCGATCATTCGCGAGCTCGCGAACCATCATGCGGTGCTGCTGATCGAGCACGACATCGACCGCGTGCTGACCATCTCGGATCGCGTCAGCGTGCTGCATCGCGGCCGTCTGATCGCGGACGGCTCCCCCGCCGAGGTTGCGCGCCATCCGGAAGTGATCGAAGCGTACCTCGGTCATGCGAAAGGCGAACGGCCGGTCGATGCGCGGCTCGCCGCGCGCGACGACGAAGCTCGCGCGCACGACGGTGCGGCGGCAGCCGCGCGCCGGCCGCTGCTCCGTCTCGAAAACGTAAAGGCGGGCTACACCGGCAACACGATCCTCGACGGCATCGACATCACGCTGCACGAAGGCGAAGTGATCGCGATCCTCGGACGCAACGGCGTCGGCAAGACGACGACGCTGCGCGCCGCGACCGGCGTCGCCGACGTCACGGCCGGGCGCATCACGTTCGACGGCCACGACATCACCGGCCGCCCCGCGCACGAGATCAACCGCCTCGGCCTCGCGATGGTGCCCGAGGGCCGCAGGCTGTTCCCGAACCTCACCGTCGCGGAAAACCTGCGGCTCGCCGCGCGCAAGGGCGGCGCGAGCGTCGACGAGATGTTCGCGCTGTTCCCGCGCCTCGCGACCCGCAAGGACGCGCGCGCCGAACACCTGTCGGGCGGCGAGCGGCAGATGGTGGCGATCGCGCGCGCGTTGATGGCGCCCGCGAAGGCGATCCTGCTCGACGAGCCGTTCGAAGGGCTCGCGCCCGCCGTCGTGCAGGAAGTGCTCGACGCGGTCGTGAAGCTGCGCGAGCGCGCGAGCGTGGTGATCGTCGAGCACCAGGCCGACATGGTGCTGCCGATCGCCGACCGCGCGTACGTGCTCGTCAACGGCCGCGTCGCCCACGAAAGCAGCGCGGCCGCGCTCGAACAGGACGCGGCCACGCAGGCAAGACTGCTCGGCATTGTGCATGACGATGCCGGTTCAACCCTGGAGATGAAAACAGCATGACTTCCCCTCTGACCGCGCCCATTCCCGTTTCGCTCGACGAAGGCCTGAGCGGCGCGACGCGCATCCACTTCATCGTCGGCGACCCGATCGCGCAGGTGCGCTCGCCGAACGGCGTGACGGCCGCGCTGCGCGAGGCCGGCCGCGATGCGCTCGTGGTCCCCGCGCATGTCGCGCCGGACCATCTCGCGGCGTTCTTCGCGGGCGTGTCGCCAATGCGCAATGTCGACGGCGTGATCGTCACCGTGCCGCACAAGTTCAGCGCCGCCGCATTCTGCACGAGCCTATCTGACGAAGCTGCGTTCCTCGGCGCGGTGAACACGCTGCGCCGCACGGCTGACGGCGGCTGGCACGGCGGCATGTTCGACGGCATCGGCTTCGTCGCCGCGCTCGCCGACGCCGGCTGCGACCTGCGCGGGAAGCGCGCGCTGCTGGTCGGCGCGGGGGGCGCCGG
>NZ_KV786534.1:0-15591 GCF_001806955.1 Burkholderia sp. HMSC10F09 | reverse complement strand
CGACGCGTTCGTCAGCCGACGCTCGCGCCGCTCGGCGTCGACGCCGCACCCGGCATGCTCGCGCCGGTATCGGCCCCGGTGCCGGCCGCACCGCTGCTCGGCGTGCCCGACGGCGCGGTCGCCGGCGCGTTCGACATGCTGCCCGACGACGTCTGGTCGGAACTCGTGCTGTCCGATTTCTTCTGGCAGCCTGCGCCTGCCGCCATGCCGGCGATCAGGACGCCGGCGAAAACGGCTCGGCATACGTGACGAAATGAATATCGCTGCATGACACCTCCCGCTGATGTCGGTGGATGGGAACCCGTTCACGAGCAATCCGCGTACCGGCGTAACCATTCGTTTTTCAAATGAGGGCCAGCCGAATATTTAATTTCCCATGGCGGGACGCGCCCACCATACTCGCGAGCGAATCCCGACCATAACGGTCACGATGCGGTGTGCAACGCTGCGTGCAGCCGCGACGGGGGCCGGATTGCCGATACGGAAGGAGACACCGGCGTGCTACTGGAAACTGCCTGTCGCGCAGGCATCGTGCGCGGCGCCGCCAACGCGTCGCATCGAACCGGCACGGCCGCGCGCGGTCCTAAGCCGGGCCCCCGGCTGCGCGCTCGCGCTCGTCGCGCCAGCGCCGCATCGCCGCGGCGGACCTCGACATGCATGAGCGCGTAGCACCGCGCGCCGCCGAGCGCGACGCCGACGCCGCACACGCGCTCGACATGCTCGATGCGCGGCTCATGCGCATGCTGCTCGTGCTGCTGACCGAGCGCACGGTCTCGCGCGCCGCTGTGCGGCTCAACATGTCGCAGCCGGCGACGAGCGCCGCACTGAAACGGCTGCGTACGCTGCTGGGCGATCCGCTGCTCGTGCGCAGCCGCTACGGGATGGTGCCGACCGAGTTCGGCGGCCGGCTGATCGAGCCGCTGCGCAATGCACTGCGCGTGATCGACTTAATCCGGCTCCAGCAGCCGCGCTTCGACGCGCGTACGTCGGTACGCACCTACCGGATCGGCTGCCCCGACTATCTGAACGTGCTGTTCGTGCCGAAGCTCGTCGCGCTGTTCCGCACACGCGCGCCGCAGGCGCAGCTCGTGTTTCATCCGCTCGGCGACGGCTTCGACGACGAACGCGCGCTCGCCGACGGCGAACTCGATGTCGTAATCGACAATCGTCCCGCGCGCGGCGCGCAATTCCGGCAGGAACGGCTGTTCGACGACCGGATCGTGTGCCTGATGCGCGCGACGCACCCGCTCGCGCGGCGCGGCGCGATCACGGCCGCCGAATTCGCCGATGCGCCGCAGCTGTGCCCGTCGCCGTCGCGGCTCGAAGCGTCCGGTGCGATCGACCGGCAACTCGAGCGCGTCGGACTGAGGCGGCGCATCGTCGTCACGCTGCCGCACTTCGAGCTCGCCGCGCATGCGCTCGTGCGCTCGGATCTCGTCCTGACCACGACGTACCGGCTTGCGTGCCATTACGCGAAACTGCTGCCGCTGCGCGTCGTCGCGTTGCCGGCCGCTCCGCCCGAGGTCGACTATCGCATCACATGGAACGAAGCGGGTTCGTGCGTCGACGGCGTGCGCTGGCTGCGCGAGCTGATTGCCGAAGCGACACGCAGTTGGCTCGATGCCGAGGCTGCGCAGCCGGCGGTGACGGCACTGCCCGCGGCGGCGGCGGCTGCACCGACCGCCGCGACGTCCGAACCTGCGCGCACACGTCCGGGTCGCCGTCCGTCACGCTGCTCGTCGCGCCCGATTCGGACCGCGCGCTGCGCACGTCACGCGCGCATCGCGTCGAAATCGCACTGACCGTCGCGCCGTGCGTGCGGTTGCCCCCGCTGCGCTCCGCTACGATGCGTGCCGCGCGAGCGCAAGCAGCACCGACAACGACACGATCGAGCCGATCGTCGACAGCAGGATCGTGCGCGACGTCACCTGCGCTTCGCGTCCATAGAATTCGGCGAGCATATAAGGCCCCGTGCCGGTCGGCAGCGCCGCGAGCACGACGGCGATCTGCGCGAGCACCGGCGGCAGCGCGAACACGCGCACGCCGAGCCACCATGCGAGCGCGGGCTGGACGAAGAGCTTCGTCGCGGTCAGCGCGATGCTGCCGCGCGGCGTGTCGCCGGATGCCTCGCGCTTCTCCGCGAGAAACAGCCCGAGGCTCACGAGCGCGCACGGGCTGGCCGCCGCGCCGAGCAGCTTCAGGAATGTCTGCGCGGGCGCGGCGAGCGTCACGTGTGCGGCCGCGACGCACACGCCTGCGAGCGGCGCGACGATCAGCGGATTGCGCAGTAGCGCGCCGACGACCTTCCACATGAGTCTCAGCGGCGCACGGTCGCGCTGCAGCCCGATCTCGATGACGACGATCGCGCCGGCGAACAGCACGCACGCGACCAGAATCGTCGCGATCGTGGTCGGCGTCAGGCTGTCGGTGCCGAAGGCGAGCAGGCACAGCGGGAAGCCGAGATAGCCGGTGTTCGGATACGACGCGGCGATCGCGTCGATGCTGGCATCGGCGAGCGGCCGCCCGGCGAGCACACGCCAGATGAGCACGCCGCCGAACACGGCCGCGCAGGTCAGCGCGAACGTCGCGACGAAGGCCGGCTGATAGAGCTGATGCCACGAGGCCTGCGCCATGATCCGGAACAGCAGCGCGGGCAGCGCGAGCCAGACGACGAACCGGTTCAGTTCGGACGCGGCCGCCGGACCCAGCACGCCGCGCTTGCGGCACAGAAATCCTGCCGCGATCAGCCCGAACACGGGCAACAGAATCTCGATCGTCGATGACATCTTGGACACGCTGCGTGAAACCGGAACGCGCCAGCTTAATGGTTCCGCGCGGCTGCGTCCAATGCGGACGCCGGTGAGCACGGCTCGCCTCGCCTGTCGCAGTCGGTTGTGTAAGCAACTTGTATGCAGCCTGCGGGCCGCCGAGCGCCGCGGCGGCGGAGTACGAATATGCATTTCGCGATTCGATGTTTGTCTGCGCGAGGCCGAATCCGTAATCTGCCCGTCAGCCGCGCACCCCGCGCGGATGACCGAGGACCCGCCGCCATGCATTCGTCTCCGTCCCGCAGCCGACGCCGCGCACTGCTGCGCGTCGCGGCCGTCGCCGCCGCACCGCTGACCGGCGGCATTGCGCTATCCGTGCGCGCGGCCGGCACCGATGTGTCGGGCGTCACGCTCGTGCTCGGCGATCAGGCAGGCGGACTGCGTGCACTCGCCGAAGCGGCGCGGGTGCTCGACGGCGTGCCGTACCGGTTCCGCTGGGCGAATTTTCAAGGCGCCGCGCCGCTGTTCGAAGCGCACCGCGCGGGCGCGATCGATCTCGCACCGGCCGGCGACCTGCCCGTGCTGACCGCCGCGCTCGGCGATCCGGCGCTGCGGATCGTCGCGACGCGCGTCGGCTCGCCGACCTCGCTCGGCATCGTCGTGCAGCCCGACTCGCCGGTGCGCACGGTCGCGGACCTGAAAGGACGCACCGTCGTCGTATCGTCGGCGCGCGGCAGCATCTCGCAGTATCAGCTGTACGGCGCGCTGCGCGAACACGGGCTCGCCCCGACCGACGTCGACGTGCGCTTCGTGCTGCCCGTCGACGCGTTCGCCGCGTTCGAGGCGAAGCAGATCGCGATCTGGGCGACCTTCGATCCGTACTACGGACATGTGGTGCGACGCGGTGCGCGCGTGGTGCGCGACGGCAGCGGCATCAATTCGGGACTCGCGTTTCTCACGTCGCCGGTCGACACGCTGAACGACCGCGCGAAACGCGCGGCGCTCACCGACGTGCTCGCACGGCTCACGCGCGCCGGTCAATGGGCGCTGTCGCATCCGGCCGACTACGCGAACGTCTATGCAACGCTCACGCGCCTGCCGCCCGATGCAGCCGCCGATATCGCGCGCCGTGCGGCGCTCGCGCAGCGCAGCGTGTCGCGCGCCGACATCGACGTGCTGCAACGCGTCGCGGACCGTGCGGCGGCCGATGCGATCCTGCCGAAACGGGTCGATGTCGCGTCGATCGCGATACCGAACGTTTCCGCGACGTAGCGCACAGCGCTCAGCCCTCAGCCCTCAGCGCGGTTTCGACATGTCGAGATCCGGCACGTCGTCGCCGAACGTCGAGGCGACCAGCGTGCGCATCGCGGCGACCAACAGCGTCGGCCCCGACTGGTTGAACGTGCAGCGCTCGCCCGCGGCCGGCACCGCGCGATGCAGCACGGCGCGCCACGGGCCGCGCCCGCCTTCGCGCTCGAACGCGGCGAACGGCAGCCGCTCGACGATCGGGCCGCCGTCGGCCCACGACGACGACGGCGCGAACGGCACGGGCGCGCCGCCCGACTCGCCAGCCACCGTGCAGCCCGACGCATCGACGCGCGGCGCAGCGCGATCTATCGCCATCGCCACCCAGTAATCCAGCGCCGCGCCCGTCAGATCCTCGACTTGCATGCCCGCCTCCGCTCCGTGTTCAACGACGGCATCGCGCCCGCACGCACCGCGCCTCCCCGCCACCGTCTTTGATCTCCGCATCAACGCGATAAGCATAGTTCAAATCGTTGTTTGTCCGTGCCGGGAGCGTCATCGAGAATGACTCGACGGGTTCGCGCCCGCTTCGTTCCCCTGACGTTTCCACTTCGATCGATCCATGCTTCCACTGCGTCTGCTGCGATCGCTGCTGATCGCCTCCATCTTCGCGCTGCCGGCCGCCGCCGCGCACGCGGACAAACCTGCCGTCATCCGCATCGGCGTCGCGCAGCAAGGTGCCGGCGACCCGCCGACCTTCGGCGGCTCGTCCGCCGCGACCGTGCAATTGCAGCAGCTCGTCGAGAAGGAATTCGCGGCCGACGGCATCAAGGTGCAGTGGCTGTTCTTCAAGGGCGCCGGGCCGGCCGTCAACGAAGCGATCGCCAACAAGGCGCTCGACTTCGCGTACCAGGGCGACCTGCCCGCCGTGCTCGCGCGCGCCAACGGGCTCAAGACGCATCTGCTGCTTGCCACCAGCGTCCGCTCGGGCGTCAAGATCGCGGTGCCGCCCGATTCCGACATCAAGTCGATCAAGGACCTGAAGGGCCGCCGCGTCTCGATCTTCCGCGGCACGAACCTGCAGCTCGTCGCCGACAACGCGCTCGCGAAGAACGGGCTCGACGAACGCGACCTGCGCGTGACCAACCTCGACACCGCGAGCGCGCTGGCCGCGCTCGCGTCGAAGGGCATCGACGCGTCGGTGAACGACTACCAGCTGTACAAGCTGCGCGACGCGGGGCTCGCGAAAATCATCTACGAATCGCAGAACGACGGCCCGCAGTTCACGCGTCAGACGCACCTGCTCGTGCTCGACGATTTCGAGCGCGCGCATCCGGACATCGTGCAGCGCGTGGTCGACGCGGTCGTGAAAGGCGCGCGCTGGTCGTCCGACGAAGCGAACCGCGATGCGCTGTTCAAGTTGTGGGCGAAGAGCGGCGTGCCGGTGTCGTCCTGGCAGGCCGACTATGCGAACCCGCGCCTGAAGGATCGCCTGTCGCCGCTGATCGACCCGTTCCTCGTCGCGCGCTACAAGGCCGTCGCGCAGGATGCGCTGCGGCTGAAGCTGATCCGCCAGCCGATCGACGTCGACGGCTGGTTCGAGCCGAAGTATCTCGACAACGCGCTGCGCGCGCAGAAGCTCGAACAGTACTGGCCGCGCTACGACGCGTCAGGCAAGCCGCTGTCCTGAACCGGAGTCCACCGATGAGCGACACCGCGATCCCGATCCCGTCGTCCGACCTGCATGCGCTCGGCGCGTCGTCGCGCCGTCGCGCGGCCGTGAAGCGGCTGGCGTGGCTGCTCGCGCCGTGGGCACTGCCCGCGCTGCTGTTCGCGCTATGGAGCGTCGGCAGCGCGCGCGGCTGGATCGCGCCGCAGATCCTGCCGCCGCCCGATCAGGTCTATCAGGCGCTCGCCGAACTCGCGGCGAGCGGCGATCTCCTGCGCCATACGCTGATCAGCCTGCAGCGCGTGCTGGTCGGTTTCGCGGCCGGCACGCTGCTCGGCTTCGCGATCGGCGCGGCGCTCGGCCTGTCGCGGACGTTCGAAGCATACGTGCTGCCGAGCTTCAATGCGCTGGTGCAGATTCCGGTGCTCGGCTGGCTGCCATTCCTGCTGCTGCTCGTCGGCGTCGGGGAGCCGCTCAAGTACCTGCTGATCGCGCATGCGGCATTGGTACCGGTCACGCTGAGTACGCTGCAAGGCTTTCGTCAGACGCCCGCCGCGCTCGACGAGGTCGCGCGCGGATTCGGCTACACGCGCCGCCAGCGCATCGTTCACGTCGTGCTGCCGGCCGCCGTGCCGACACTCGCGACCGGCGTGCGGCTCGCGTTCACGAAGTCGTGGCTCGCGCTCGTCGTCGTCGAACTCGTCGCGTCGTCGGAAGGACTGGGCTACCTGATCGTGTACGGCCGGCAACTGTTCCAGCTCGATCTCGTGATGGCCGCCGTCGTCGTGGTCGGCGCGGTCGGCCTGTTGATCAACCGGCTGCTCGACGCGCTCGAAGCGCGCCTGCGGCGCGGCGTGCCGTCCGCGTTTCGCGGCTGACGCCGCGCGCCGCGCTTCCCGAGGAATCCTGTCATGCCGCATTCTGCTACGCCGATATCGCACGACGCACCGCGCGCTACCGTCTTGACGCGACGCCGCCAAGCGCGCGACTGGCGCGGCCTCGTGCTGCCGCTCGCCGCGGTCGCGATCTGGTGGGCGATCGCATCCGCACATCTGGTCAACAGCGGGCTGCTCGTCAGCCCCGCCGACGTGCTGCACACCGCATGGACGCAGATCGCGAGCGGCGCGCTGCTCCGCGCGCTGTCGGCGTCGCTTGCGCGCGAAGCATGCGGCTTCGCGATCGGCGCGACGGGCGGGCTGCTGCTCGGCACCGCGCTCGGTTTGTCACGCGTCGCGACGCGCGTCGTCGGCCCGAGTTTCGACACCTTCAAGCAGATCTCGCTGTTCGCGTGGATCCCGCTGATCTCCGTCTGGTTCGGCCTCGGCGACGTCGCGAAGGTCGTGTTCCTGTCGCTCGCCGCGCTGCTGCCGGTCGCCGCGCATACCTGCGACGGCATTCACGCGGTGCCGCGCGCGTATGTCGACGTCGCCCGTGCGCTGCGCTATTCGCGGCTTCAGCTCGTGCGCCACGTGATCCTGCCCGCCGCGCTGCCGTCGATCTTCACCGGACTCTATCTCGGCCTCATCTATTCATGGCTCGCGACGCTCGGCGCCGAATATCTGCTGGTCGCGGGCAGCGGCATCGGCAACACGCTGATCGACGGCAGCGAGCAGTTCCGCATGGATCTCGTGCTGTTCGGGATCATCGTCGTCGGCGCGACCGGATGGGCGCTGAACGCGCTCGCCCGCGCGCTCGAGCGCAAGGTGCTCGCGCAGCGCGGCGACCTGAACGCCTGATCGTCCCTTTCTCCGTGACTTCCTACGCCTCTCCGCCATGACGACCCTCGCCTCCGATTCGCTCGACATCCTTCACGTGAGCAAACGCTATGCGCAGCGCGGCGCCTCGCTCGCCGTGCTCGACGACGTGTCGCTGCACGTGCGCGCCGGCGAGTTCGTCACGATCGTCGGGGCGAGCGGCTGCGGCAAGTCGACACTGCTGCGGCTGATCGCGGGGCTCGACACCGACTATGCCGGCGAGATCCGCGCGGGCGACGAGGTCGTACGCGACACGTCGCTGCAGCGCGGCATCGTGTTCCAGGATCACCGGCTGTTCCCGTGGCTGACCGTCGCGCAGAACATCGAGGCCGCGCTGCGCAACGCGCCACTCGATGCGCAGCAGAAGCGCCGTGCGGTGGTGGATCACATCGCGCTCGTTGGGCTGAACGGCTTCGAGCACGCGTATCCGAACCAGTTGTCGGGCGGCATGGCGCAGCGCGTCGCGATCGCGCGCGGCCTCGTGAACCGTCCGCGCGTGCTGCTGCTCGACGAGCCGTTCGGCGCGCTCGACGCGCAGACGCGCGCGCGCATGCAGAACGAACTGCTGCGCATCTGGGAGCAGGAGCGCATCACGATGATCCTCGTCACGCACGACGTCGACGAAGCCGTTTATCTCGGCGATCGCGTCGTCACGATGGCGCCGCGCCCCGGCCGCATCGAGCGCATCGTCGACGTCGCGCTGCCGCGCCCGCGCCGGCGCGATTCGCCGGAATTCGCGCGGCTGCGCGCCACGGTGCTCGCCGATTTCGACGACGGCGGCGACGGCGATCTCCCGGGTGGCACGCCTGCGCGGGCCGATACGCCGCACGCGCAGCGGATCGGCGCGTGGCGGCTCGCCTGGTAGGCACCCGCGCACGCGTCGTTGCATCGCACGCCCGCGCATATCGATCGTTCGCATCCGCACGCTAAGGTTGTGACGATTGATCGGTTCCGGTTCCGCGCGGTCCCTGCTTGAATGGAAACCCGAACGTCCTCACCTCAGGAGACTCCCGATGTCCGAAGTCCAGCACGCCGCTCACCCGTCATCGCACGCCGCGCCGCGCACGGCCGCTGCCCCGCTCCAGCTTCGTCAGGTCGCCGGCAGGATCGGCGCCGAAATCTCCGGCGTGCGGCTGTCGGCCACGCTCGACGATGCGACGTTCGACGCGATCCAGGCCGCGCTGCTGCGCCACAAGGTGCTGTTCTTCCGCGGCCAGCATCATCTCGACGATGCCGCGCAGGAAGCGTTCGCGCGCCGCTTCGGCGACACCGTCGCGCATCCGACCGTGCCGTCCGTCGACGGCAGCGCACATCTGCTCGAACTCGACTCCGCGCACGGCGCGCGCGCCAACTCGTGGCACACCGACGTGACCTTCGTCGACGCGTATCCGAAGATCTCGATCCTGCGTGCCGTCGTGATCCCGCCCGTCGGCGGCGACACGGTGTGGGCCAACACGGCGGCCGCGTATGCGCATCTGCCCGACACGCTGCGCACGCTCGCCGATACGCTGTGGGCCATCCATACGAACGCGTACGACTACGCGTCGACGCACGTGCACGCCGACGAAACGCAACTGAAGCGCTACCGCGAAGTGTTCACCTCGACCGTCTACGAGACCGAGCACCCGGTCGTGCGCGTGCATCCCGAAACGGGCGAGCGCACGCTCGTGCTCGGCCACTTCGTGCAGCGGATCAAGGGCCTGTCGACGCAGGATTCCGCGCATCTGCTGCAGGTCTTCCACGAACACGTGACGCGCCTCGAGAACACCGTGCGCTGGAGCTGGCAGGAAGGCGACGTCGCGATCTGGGACAACCGCGCGACGCAGCATTACGCGATCAACGACTACGGCGATGCGCGCCGCGTCGTGCGCCGCGCGACGGTGCACGGCGACGTGCCGGTCGCCATCGACGGCCGGCAAAGCGTCTTGCTGAAGGGGCCGGGCACCACGCTGCAGTAATGCAGTCATGCGTGTCGCGCAGGCCGAAACGGCGATGCGTCGCCGTCCGTGCCTGCGCGGCCGCCCGTGCCGCGTTACCGGAAACCCGACCATGCATCCACGTCCGCCAAACCGGCTCGCCAGCCTGTCGCGATGTCGGCCGTTCGTTCCGTTCACTTCCGCCAGGAGCGTCGCATGAGTGCCCTACTCGAACCCGCCGGCCAGCCGATCGACGTGATTCCGCTGTCCGCCCACATCGGCGCGGAGATTCGCGGCGTCGACCTGACCCAGCCGCTGACCTCCGGGCAGATCGCCGCGATCCGCGACGCACTGCTGAAATGGCGCGTGATCTTCTTCCGCGAACAATTCCTCACGCACGAGCAGCACGTCGCGTTCTCCGCGCAGTTCGGGGAACCGACGGTCGGCCATCCGGTGTTCGGACATGTCGAAGGACACCCCGCCGTCTACTCGATTGCGAAGCACCGCAAGGCGACGCGCTTCGAAGGCGAACCGGTGCGACGGCCGTGGACCGGCTGGCATACCGACGTCACCGCGGCCGTGAATCCGCCGTGGGCGTCGATCCTGCGCGGCGTGACGATTCCGCCGTACGGCGGCGACACGCAGTGGACCAATCTCGTGCGCGCGTACGAGACGCTGTCCGCGCCGCTGCGCGGCTTCGTCGACGGGCTGCGCGGCATTCACCGCTTCACGCCGCCGGCCGGCGCGCGCGCGACCGGCGCCTTCGACGAAGCGGTCGAGCGGCGCCCGCTCGTGACCGAGCACCCGCTCGTGCGCGTCCATTCGGAAACCGGCGAGCGTGCGCTGTACGTGAGCCCGAGTTTCCTGAAATCGATCGTCGGGCTGACGCCGCGCGAAAGCCAGGCGCTGCTCGAACTGCTGTGGGAACACGTGACGCGGCCCGAATTCACGATCCGCTTCAAGTGGGAACCGCGCAGCATCGCGTTCTGGGACAACCGCGCAACGGCGCATCTCGCGCCCGTCGACATCTTCGATCTCGACTTCGATCGCCAGCTCTACCGCACCACGCTCGTCGGCGACGTGCCGGTCGGCCCGGACGGACGGCCGTCGGTCGCACTCGAAGGCTCGCCGGTGGAGGCCGCGGCGGCGGTCGCGCTCAACTGACGCGTCACGCGCGCACGGACCGGCGCGCCGGTCCGTCGTCGCCAGCACCGCGATTCACCGCGCCACTGCGCATCATTCGAGCCACACGCCGTCGAACCGATGCCCGCCGAGCGGCGAAAACACGAGCCCGTGCACGCGCTTCGACACCGGCAGCGACACGATCGACGTCGCGATCGGCGTGAACGGCACCTGATCCTTGAACACGACCTGCGCCTGCTCGTACAGCGCCGTGCGCTTCGCGACGTCGGCATTCGTGCGCGCCGCGTCGACGAGCCGCTCGAAATCCGCGTTGCACCACTTCGCGAGATTGCTGCCGTGCACGGCGTCGCAGCCGAGCAGCGCGCCGAGCCAGTTGTCGGGATCGCCGTTGTCGCCGGACCAGCCGTACAGGATCGCGTCGTGCTGGCCGTCCTGCTTCGCGCGCCGGTTGTATTCGCCCCACTCGTAGCTGACGATCTTCGCGCGCACGCCGATCTTCGCCCAGTCCTGCTGGATCAGTTGCGCCATCAGCTGCGCGTTCGGGTTGTACGGCCGCTGCACGGGCATCGCCCACAGCGTCAGGTCGAAGCCGTTCGGGAATCCCGCGCGCGCGAGCAGCGCCTTCGCGGCGGCCGGATCGTGCGGCGCATCCTTCAGGCGCGGGTTGTACGACCATTGCGCCGGCGGCATCGGGTTGGTCGCGATCGCCGCGTCGCCGTTGAAGACCGTCCTCAGGATCGCAGCCTTGTCGATCGCCATGTCGAGCGCACGCCGCACGTCGACGCGATCGAGCGGCGGATGCTGCGTGTTGTACGCGACGAAGCCGACGTTGAACCCCGTTGCAGAGAACAACGTGAGCGACGGATTGCGCCGCACCGTGTCGAGATCGGCCGGGCGCGGGAATACCGACACCTGGCACTCGCCGCTCGTCAGCTTGTGCAGGCGCGTCGCCGGATCGGGCGTGATCGAGAACACCAGATGCGCGAGCTTCACGTCGTCGGGCTTCCAGTAGTCGGGATTCGCGTCGTAGCGGATCACCGCGTCCTTCTGATACGCGCGCAACAGGAACGGGCCCGTGCCGACCGGAAACTGGTTGATGTCGGCCTCGCGATGGCGCGCGGCAAGCTGCGACGCATATTCGGCCGACAGGATCGACGCGAAGGCCATCGCGAGATTGCGCACGAACACGACGTCGGGCTCTTTCAGCGCGAAGCGCACCGTGTAGTCGTCGACCTTTTCGATGCGTTCGATATTGCGGTCGAAGCCGAGGTCGCTGAAGTACGGAAAGCTGACCGGGTATGCCTTGCGGAACGGATCGTCGCGATCGAGCATCCGGCGGAACGTGAAGACGACGTCGTCGGCCTGGAACGCGCGGGTCGGCTTGAACCATGCGGTCGTCTGGAATTTCACGCCGCGCCGCAGGTGGAAGGTATAGACGCGCTGGTCGGCCGACACGTCCCAGCTCGTCGCCAGCCCCGGCTCGAGGTCGAGCGTGCCGCGCCGGAACTGCACGAGTTCGTTGTAGATCGTATGCGTGCTCGCGTCGAAATCGGTGCTCGTCGTGTGCTGGCCGGGATCGAAACCGGCCGGGCTGCCTTCGCTGCAGAACACGAGCGTGTTGCCGGCCGGCGCGGCAAGCGCGGGCGACGCGGCCCCGGCCAGCATCAGCGACGCGGCGACGCAGCGAAGCGCGCTCGCGAACGGCGATACGTTGCGCGCGCGACGCGCGGCGGGCGAGATCAAGCGGATATTCATGGCGATCGAAACGGACGGCGTTCATACGAATGAAGACGGACGATCTTCGCGCCTGTCCCGCCGATCGCGAACCAATCGATTCGCCATTGCTTATCGCGATCGCTGCATCCCGGCGCCGTTGCATGAAAACGTCCGCGCGAGCGCCGGGGCGAGCCTGGCGTCATCCGGCCCCTGCAGGTTCTGCGGAATCGGCGCATCGTATCGGTTGGCCGGCCGGTCTCCGGCGCACGCATGCCGGGATACGCCGCCTTCGCCCCGCCCATACCAGGAGGACACACGATGCCTGACAGCCCCGATCCGCAATCGCGCCCCGTGAAGACGCCGGGCCCCGACCATCCGATCACGGTCTCGCCGCACCCCTCGCGCGTAGTCGTTACCGTGGCCGGCCGCACCGTCGCCGATACGCAGCGTGCGCTGGCGCTGCGCGAGGCCAGCTACCCGGCCGTGCTCTACATTCCGCGCGAGGATGTCGACATGGCACTGCTGCAACGCACCGACCATGCGACGTACTGTCCGTACAAGGGCGACTGCGCGTACTACTCGATCCCGTCCGGCGGCGCGCGCGCGGTCAATGCGGTCTGGACGTACGAACGTCCGTATCCGGCCGTCGAAGCGATTCGCGGGCACCTCGCGTTCTATCCCGATCGCGTCGATTCGATCGTCGACAACGCGGCCGGCCCGGATTGAGCGTCGACGGCGCCCTGCCTGCATGCCGCCGCCGCGATGCGATGCGCGCTGCGCCGCCGCACATCGCGCGAGCCGCTTTCGCACTGCGCCGCGGCTGATTTGCATATGCGGATTCGTTGGTTGGCCGCCGGCGCGCGCCGACGTATCGTGCTGAGTCCGGCGCGGACCGCCGGTTGCGCGCATCGCCGCATCCGGTCCCGCCGTGCGCCGACCGCGCCGCATTCGCGCGCGGCCCGCTTTCCGCACGCAGGACGCTTCCATGAAAGACACATCGCACGCATACGTCGAAACAGGCGCAGCGAACGCGCAGCGCCGCCGCTGGCTGCAACGCGCGGCCGCCGGCGTCGCCGGGCTCGCGCTCGGGCCGCTCGCGGGGCTGCCCGCGCATGCGCAGGGCACCACACGGTTGCGCATCGGCTTCCAGAAATACGGCAACTTCGTCGTGCTGAAGGCGCGCGGCACGCTCGAAAAACGGCTCGCGAGCCAGGGCGTCGCCGTGCAATGGCTCGAGTTTCCGGCCGGACCGCAACTGCTCGAAGGACTGAACGCCGGCGCGATCGACGTCGGCACGGTCGGCGAAACGCCGCCGATCTTCGCGCAGGCGGCCGGCGTCGATTTCGTCTATATCGGCAACGAGCCGCCTGCGCCGCACGGCGAGGCGATCGTCGTGCTGCCCGACTCGCCGATTCGCAGCGTCGCGCAGCTGCGCGGCAAGAAGGTCGCGTTCAACAAGGGATCGAACGTTCACTATCTGCTCGTGAAGGCGCTGCAGCAGGCAGGCCTCGCCTACACCGACATCCAGCCGATCTATCTGACGCCGGCCGATGCGCGCGCCGCGTTCGTGCAGCGCAACGTCGACGCGTGGGTGATCTGGGATCCCTATCTCGCCGCGGCCGAACGGCAGCTCGGCGCGCGCGTGATCGCGAACGGCGAAGGGCTCGTACGCAATACGCAGTACTACCTTGCCGCACGCAAGTACGCGGCCGCACAGCCGCAGGTGCTGCGCGCGCTGCTCGACGAGATCGACGCGGTCGATCGCTGGGGACGCGACCATGTGGCCGACGTCGCCACGCTGCTGTCGCCGCTCGTCGGCCTCGACGCGCCGACGCTCGAAGTCGCGCTCAAGCGCACCGGCTACGGCGTGCAGCCGATCGCGGACGCGACGCTCGCATATCAGCAGAACATCGCCGACACGTTCAGCACGCTGAAGCTGATTCCGGGCAAGATCAGCGTCGCGTCCGCGCGCTGAGCGGCCGCTGCATGCGTTGCATTACGGCGCGCGTGTCGCGCCGATGCGTCGCCACTCGTCGTAGTCGATCACGAGGCCCGCTGCGTCGACCGTGAGGTCGGCCGCATACGTGCCGCTCTCGTAGCGGTACGCGTTCGGTGCGATCCGCGTGTAGCGCTGCTCGCCGCACACGATGTCGAACGCGGGAAAGCGCAGCCATGCGGTCCGGATCGCGGCGGCATCGCCGACTTTCAGTGCAAGGCGACGGATCGGCAGCGTGTTCGTCGACGGACTGAAGCCGAGATCGACGTCGGTCGCGCCGTCGAGCGCGGGCGCGTCGACGCCGTCGATCGTCCATCGGCCGCCGTCGCAGCGCAGCTCGATCTGCCGCGCGGCCGCCCCGATCCAGCGCGTCACGCGCGCCGATCGCGTGAGCCAGTCGGCATCGCATGCGATCGCGTAGTCGACGCGAAACGGCGTGCCGTCGATCGCACCGGCGACGCTCCCCGACAACTCGATACCGTCACGCCCATCGACGAGCCGGCACCATTCGGCCGCGTGCCAGGTCTGCGCGATCTGCCATGCGACGCAGTGCGTATGGGTCGGTTCGTGCCGTTGCGTCATTCGTTGCCTCCGTTCGATTGCCGTCGTACGCCGCAGTGCAGACGCCATGGAGGCGATTCTCGCGCATCGCGCGGCGTCTGCGTACGGGTAGGACGGTCCGATCTTGCATGCGCGCCGGCGGTGCGCTAACGTGCGCGTTTCCGGGATAACCGAAGCCTCGCGTCGAAACCCATCCGTCGATTCGATCCGACGCGGCCGTCCGTTGCCGGGCCCCGCCGCGTCGCGCGTACTGGAGGGGTCTGCGTTGGACGTTCGCGTTTACCTGCTCGCCGCCGCCGTGTTTCTCGCCGGCGTCGCCGAAAACATCTGCGTCGGCATCCTGCCGGCGATCTCCGCCGGTCTTGACGTATCGGTCGCGGCCGCCGGCCAGCTCACGACGATCTTCTCCGCCGTATTCGCACTCGCCGCGCTCGTCGCGGCCGCCGTCGTCGCGCGCATCGAACGGCGCACGGCCCTGCTCGCGTCGCTCGCCACATTTGCAGCCGCAAACCTGCTCGCCGCGGCGAGCGCCGGGTATGCGAGCCTGTTCGCCGCGCGCATGGTGATGGCCGCGAGCTGCGCGATGCTGATCCTCGTCGCGACGCGCCTGGCGGCCGAGCTCGCGACGCCGGCGCAGCGCGGCCGCGCGATCGGCATCGTGTTCATGGGAATCAGCGCGTCGCTCGTGCTCGGCGTGCCGATCGGGATGCGGATCGCCGACTGGGCCGGCTGGCGCGCCGTGTTCGCGTCGCTCGCGGTGCCCGCGCTGCCGCTCGCGGTCTGGCTCGGCCGCCGGCTGCCGCGCATCGCGGCCGTCGATGCC
>NZ_KV786533.1:21789-73535 GCF_001806955.1 Burkholderia sp. HMSC10F09 | reverse complement strand
CCGGCCGCAGCGGCCGAACGTCGTCCGCGCGGCCGTCGCTGCCGCGCCCGCCGGCGCCGGTGCAGTCGGGCGATCTGCAGCCGGCGCGCACACTGTCGCAACCATGATCGAAACATCCGCTGGCGTCCTTCCCGGCGCAGCCGCCTGCACGTCGCCATGCGCGTGCAGCGGCACCGTATCGCGCGCACGGTTGCTTCCATCTTAGGTAGAAACGCGTGCGGCCAGCAGTGGGAAACACCCGCGAAAAATCGAAAGTGTGCGACAGCCGTCACGTGCAAGACGATGCACGCGCAATTGTTCAGCGGATTGAGCGCAGGCGTGCGTCAAACTTCATACGTTCATCGGCGTCGCACGCTTGCGCGATGCGCGACGCTCGACGCACGGCGATCGTTTCGCGCGCTACGAAACCACCGACAAATCGAACGGTGTCTCGCGCAACCGTTTGCCGGTCAATCGGAATACCGCGTTCGCGATCGCCGGCGTAACGGCAGGACTCGACAGCTCGCCGACACCGCCCGGCTTCGCGCGGTCGCCCTGCACGATGTGAATGTCGGTTTCCGGCATGTCGTTCATGCGCATCACGCGATACGTGTCGAAGTTCGACTGCTGCACGCGGCCGTTGCGGATGTCGATGCGGTCGGACGTCGCGTGACCGAGCCCCCACATCAGCCCGCCGTACAGTTGCTCCTCGACGCCGGCCGGCGACACCGCGATCCCGCAGTCGGCGACGCACGTGAGCTTGGCGACGCGCACCGCGCCGTCCGCATCGCGCGCGACACGCGCCACCACCGCGACGTAGCTGTCGTAGGCCTGATTCGTCGCGACGCCGAGCGCGACGCCGTCCGGCAGCGGCTGCCCCCAGCCGGCGCGCGCCGCGGCCTCGCGCAGCACGGCCGCGTGCCGCGGGCGGCCTTGCATGTGCGCGAGCCGGAATTCGACCGGGTCGTGCGCGGCCGCGTGCGCAGCCTCGTCCATCAGCGACTCGACCGCGAATACGTTCGGGATATAGCTGACCGCGCGATACCAGCCGGTCGGCACGCCGGTCTCCAGACGAATCCAGCCGATGTCGCGATGCGGCGCCGCATACGCGAACTCCCATTTGGTGAGCGCTTCGGTCGTGCTGAAGTCCATCCGGTCCGCGCGCTCGAGATAGCCGGGCTCCCATTGCTGCGGCGAGGCGGGCATCACGGCGCGCAGCCACAGCGACGCGAGATTGCCGCGCGCGTCGAGCACCGCGCGTGCACGATGGCAGCTTGCCGCGTGATAGAACAGCGCGCGCATCTCGTCCTCGCGGCTGTTCATCAGCTTCACCGGCTTGCCGGTCTTCACCGCGAGCCAGGTCGCCTCGAACAGCCAGTACTTCGATTCGCGCGCACCGAAGCTGCCGCCCGATACGCGTTCATGCAGCGTCACGCGGTGCGCGGGAATGCCGCCGATCACCTGAGCGGCTTCCATAGCCGTGGACGGCACCTGCAGCCCGCCCCAGTATTCCATTCCGCCGTCGCGCGCCCATACGGTCACGTTGATCGGCTCGAGCGGATTCGCGGCCTTGTACGGCATCGCATAGGTCGCGTCGACCGTGCGCGCGCCCGCGAGCGATGCATTGGCGGGATCGCCGTCGCGGATCGTCGGCACGACGCGCGCGGCCGGATCGTCGACCCACGCGGCCTGCCGCGCGGCCAGCGTGCTGCTGTCGAACCTCTCGAACAGGCTGTCCTCCCATTCGATCTTCAGTGCGGCCTGCGCGCGATGCGCGGACCAGTAGTCGTCGGCCAGCACCGCGACGCCGGCCTGATTGCCGCCGAGCACGTCGGGGCGCGGCGGAATCTGCAGCACGTCGCGCACGCCGGGCATCGCGAGCGCTGCCTTCGCGTCGACGCTGCGCACGCGCGCGTCGATCACCGGCGCGCGCGTGACGACGGCGACCAGCATCCCCGGCAGCGATACGTCGATGCTGTACGGAAACGATCCGTCGGCCTTTTGCGCGGCGCCGCGCTTGCGACGCAGCTTGCCGATATAGCGGAATTGCGCCGGGTCCTTCAGCGCGACACGCTGCGGCGCCGGCAACCGTGCGGCAGCCGATGCAAGCGATCCGTACGTCGCGCGGCGTCCGCTCGCCGCATGCTGCACGGCGCCGTCGGCGGTTGTGCATGTCGACGCCAGCACGTTCCATTGCCGCGCAGCCGCTTCGACGAGCATCGCGCGCGCAGTCGCACCCGCCTCGCGCAGCCGGTCGTACTCCATCGCGACGCTCGTGCTGCCGCCGGTCGAGAACACCTTCCACAACGGATGGATGTAGTCGGCAAAGAACGGATCCTCGGGCGTGATCACCTCGACCCTGAACGGATCGACGTCCAATTCCTCCGCGACGAGTGCCGCGAGTGCGGTGCGCGTGCCGGTACCCGAATCGTGCTTGTGCACGACGAGCTTGATCGTGTCGTCAGGGAGCACGCGCACCCATGCGTTCGGCTCGAACTCGCCGGCGGCCGGATGCGGGTCGCCGCTCGCGCGTGGGCCGGCCGCCGTTGCATCGGCCAGCCGAAAACCGACGGCGACGCCGGCCGTGAGCAGCGCGGCGCTCTGCTTCAGAAAGCGGCGCCGCGGGGTGTCGTCGATGGGCGGCATCGGTTGGGTTCGATCGTGTCGCATCTCATGCCTCCTTGGCGTCGCCGGCCACCGCGTCGAGCGCGGGATCGCCCGACGCCGCGCGCTTGATCGCGCGATGGATGCGCGCATAGGTGCCGCACCGGCACACGTTGCCCGACATCGCGGACACGATCGCCGCGTCGTCGACGGGCCGGCCGCCGTTCAGCAGCGCGGCCGCCTGCATCAGCTGGCCCGGCTGGCAATAGCCGCATTGCGCCACGTCTTCGGCGACCCATGCGAGCTGCAGCGGATGCCGTCCGTCCGCCGACAACCCCTCGATCGTCGTCACGTGGCGGCCCTGCACCGCGACGGCCGGCATCACGCACGACCGCGCGGCCTGCCCGTCGACATGCACCGTGCATGCGCCGCACAAGCCCTTGCCGCAGCCGAACTTCGTACCGGTGAGCTTGAGCCGGTCACGCAGCACCCAGAGCAACGGCATATCGTCCGGTACCTGGTCGAGCGAATGGCGTGTATCGTTCACGACGATGTCGATCATACGCGGTCTCCTGAGTCGGGTCGTGGGGCCGCGCATCGCCGTGCGCGGTATCGCATTATCGAAACGCGGCACGCGGGCGCGCCAGCGATCATTTCGTCGATTCCCTGTCAGTCGGACTAACAGATGCTCAAGCGATACCCTTCGATCCAGTCGATGCAGGCATTTCTGCAGGCCGCGCGGGTCGGCAGCTTCTCCAGCGCCGCACGGCAGCTCGCGCTGACGCACAGCGCGATCAGTCAGCAGATCCGCTCGCTCGAGGAATTCATCGGCCAGCCGCTGTTCGTGCGCACGGGCGGCCGCGTGAGCCTCACCGATGCTGGCACGCTGCTCGCCCACCAGTTGTCGGACGGCCTCGAGCAGATCGATCGCGCGTTATCGTCCGTGAAGGGCCGCGCGAGCGCGCCGTCGCTGCGGCTCGACGTCGATCCCGAACTGATGCAGGGCTGGCTGCCGGCGCGCATGCCGGCTCTGATACGCGCGCTCGGCGGCACGACGCTGACGGTGCTGTCGGCGCCGCGCCACGATCGCGATGCGTTCGATCGCGTCGATGTCGCACTGCGCTACGGATACGGCGAATGGGAAGGCGTCGACAGCGCGCTGGTCTGCCCGGACCGGCTGACCGCGATGGCCTCGCCGGCGCTGCTCGAACGCTACGGGTTGCGCGCGCCGCTCGCGCCGGCCAACGTGCTGACGCTGCCGCTGCTCGGCTATACGAAACGCTCGTGGATTCCGTGGCTCGAAGCAGCCGGGCTCGCGCCGGTCGAACCCGACACGATCGCCGTGTTCGACAACGCGGCCGGGCTCGTCGCCGCGCTCGCCTCAGGGCTCGGCGCAGGCCTCGCACGCGGGCTGCTCGCCGCCGACGCTCGCCGCGACGGCCGCCTCGTCGAGCTGTGCACGATCGCGATTCCGACGCACTACAACCTCCATGCGATCTGGCCGCGCGAGCGGCACGCGCGCGTGAAGCCGCTGCTCGACGCGATCGGCGCGCTGGTCGCGCAAACGCTCGCGCGTTGAGTCACGCGCGGTATTCGGCCGCGACTTCGCGCACCGTATCGAGAAACGCGCCGAGCACGGCGGACGTGTCGTCCGCGCGGTAGCGCGCCTGCAGCGACACTTCGAGCTCGGGCGCGAGCAGCGGCACGAACGACACGCCGCCCGTCGAGATCTGTCGCGCCGACGCGGGCAGCAATGCGACGCCGAGCCCCTCGCGCACGAGCGACAGCAGCGTGTGCACCTCGACGACCTCATGCTCGATCCGCGGCGTGAAGCGCGCGTCCACACAACACTGTTGCAGGAAGCGCGCGAGCTGCGAATGGCGCAGCCCGAACGACACGAAGCGCTCGTTCGCAAGCTCGCCGAGCGCGATCGCTTCGCGCGACGCGAGCCGATGATCGAGCGGCAGCGCGGCCACCGCCGTTTCGCGCACGACGACCTCGCTGCGGATCGCCGGATCGTCCTGGAACAGCCGGAAGAAACAGACGTCGAGCCGCTTCTCCTTGAGCGCATCGATCTGCGCGGCCGGCGTCATCTCGTGCAGCGACCACTGCACGTGCGGATGCCGCTCGGCGAACACGCGCAGCGCGCGCGGAATCGGCGCGACCATCGCGGAGCTGATGATGCCGACCGCGACGCGGCCTTTTTCGCCGCGCCCTGCGCAGCGCGTCAGGTCGATCGCGCGATCGAACTGCGCGACGATCAGCGGCACCTGCTCCTTCAGTGTTTTCCCTGCCTCGGTCAGCTCGACGCGATGCTGCGAGCGCACGAACAACGCGGTGCCGAGCTGTTCCTCGAGCAGCCGGATCTGCTGGCTCAGCGGCGGCTGCGAGATATGGAGCCGCGCGGCCGCGCGCCCGAAATGCAGCTCGTCCGCAAGCACCGCAAAGTAACGCAACACACGCATGTCCATATCGGAAACGTATCAAGAGCGTCAGTAAAAAATATTGTACAGAGCGCATTTGGCTTGTGACACTCGGTCCCAAGCAGCAGTGCACGTCGCAGTGTGTCGCTCGATGCCGGCGAGGGGAAGGCGCCAAAAAAGGACGCCTTGAAAAGGGCCGCGTGAATCCGACCGGAACGGTCGCTTCATCGACGTGCCTGCCCGCGACCCGGCAACCGGCCCTTCCGGTTCCTCTCAAGGAGATCGAGTAGATGATCATCGACACAAGCTGTTATCCGACGAACCTCGTCGACCTCGCCTGGCGCCACGACGGCGAGCCGTTCACCGGCGAGCGCCTGATCGACACGATGAACGGCCCGTTCCTCATCAACGGCAAGCCGCGCCGCATCGACAAGGCGTTCATCCAGCCGCCGCAGGGCAACACGATCTACACGTACACCGACGGCGAAAAGTCCGGCACCGAATCGATCGATGCGTACATGGCCTACACCGTCGAGATGGTGCGCAAGTATCCGGACCGCTTCATCGGCTGCTTCGTCTACAACCCGCGGTGCGGCGTCGAGAACGGCGTAAACGCGATCGACCACTACGTGCGCAAGCTCGGCTTCAAGATGGTCCAGTTCCAGGCGAACATGCACGCGTACCGGCCCGACCGCGCGCTCGACTGGCTGCGGCCCGCGCTCAGGAAATGCGCGAAGCTCGGCGTGCTCGTGAAGCTGCATACGGGCGACGGCCCGTACAGCATCCCGACCGAATGGGTGCCGATGATCAAGGAATTCCCGACCGTCAATTTCATCATGGCGCACTTCGGCGTGCAGACGGGCGGCGTCTACTGCTTCGAGCCGTTCCAGCTCGCGATGGATTTGCCGAACGTGTACTGCGAATCCGGCTGGTGCCTGCAGTCGCGCATCGTCGAATTCGCGAAGGTGCTGCCGACGCACAAGATCCTGTTCGGCTCCGACACGCCGCCGAACGAACCGGGCATGTGGCTGCGCCTGCTCGAAGTGCTGTGCTTCGATCCGCCGCAAGGCATGAATCTCGACGAGGACACGCTCGAGGACTACCTCGGCAACAACACCGCGCGGATGATCGGCCTCGAACCGACGCCCGCGCCGCGCACCGTCGACGAAGCGAAAGCGCTGCTGGCCGCCTGACGCCGCATTCCCTGTCCCGATTCCGGAGCATTGCATGATCATCGATACGCACCTGCACCCGACCAACCTCGTCGACGAAGCGTGGCGCCACACCGGCGAGCCGTTTACCGGCGAACGCCTGCTGAAGATGATGGACGGCCCGTACATCATCAACGGCAAGCCGCGCCGCATCGACATGGGCTTCATCCAGCCGCCGCCCGGCAACACCGGCTATCGCGACGGCAACCGCCGCGGCCGCGAAGGCATTCGCGACTACATGGCCTATATCGCCGAACTGACGCAGAAGTACCCGGACCGCTTCATCGGCAACTTTACGTACAACCCGCGCTGGGGCCCGGAGAACGGTGCGGCGGAACTCGAGCTTCACATCAGGGAGTACGGCTTCAAGATGGTGAAGCTGCACGCGAACATGCACGGCTATCGGCCCGATCGCGCACTCGACTGGCTGCGGCCCGCGATGAAGGTCTGCGCGAAGTACAACACCGTCGTGCTGATTCACACCGGCGACGGCCCGTACACGATCCCGACGCAGTTCTACCCGATCATCCGCGAATTCCCGATGGTGAACTTCATCATCGGTCACTTCGGAATCCAGACGGGCGGCAACTATTCGTTCGAGGCGTTCTGGATGGCGATGGACACGCCGAACGTCTATTGCGAATCGGGCTGGTGCTACCAGTCGCGGATCGTCGAATTCGCGCGCCAGCTGCCGCGCCACAAGATCGTGTTCGGCACCGATTCGCCGCCGAACGAGCCGGGCATGTGGCTGCGCGAGCTCGAGATGCTGTGCGGGCCGGCCCCGCAAGGCATGGATCTCGACGAAGACGGACTCGAAGACTACATGGGCAACAACATCGCACGGCTCGTCGGTATCGAGCCGACGAAACCGCCGAAGGACCTCGCCGAAGCCGAGAAGCGCCTGAAGGCGACGTACGTGTAAGCGCGCGCGGCCGGACCGCGTCGCGCATATGCGCGTGCCGTCCGGCCATTTCTGTTCCGTATCCGACGGAGTGCATCATGGCGTCGAGCCTTTTCGCCGAGCAGCAGGACTTTCATCACTTCGCCAACGCATATCGCGCGCATTACCCCGACGACGTGCTCGAGATCGCGCAGCCGCTGTCGGCGGACCAGGACGTGACGGCCCTCGTCGCGTCGCTCGCGGCGCGCGGGCGGCACGACATGCTCGTCTGCGAGCGCGTCGACGGTCTCGCGGTGCCGGTCGTCACGAACGTGTTCGCGTCGCGCACGCGCATCGCGCGGCTGTTCGGCGTCGACGCGCAGGGCCTGTTCGACGCATGGCAGCGGCACGCAAGCGAGCCGATCGCGCCGGTCGTCGTATCGCACGGGCCCGTGCTCGATCACGTGGTCGAAGGCGACGCGGTCGATCTCGCGCAGTTGCCGATGATCCGCCACTTCGAAACCGATCGCGGGCCGTACGTGACAAACGCGGTGATCGTCGCGGAAGATCCCGAAACCGGCATCGCGAACCTCAGCTATCACCGTTCGATGCGCGCTGCGCGCGACGCGCTCGCGACGAGCCTGCATTCGCGCGGCCATCTGTGGCGGATGCTGCACGCGGCGAAGTCGCGCGGCGATACGCTGAAGGTCGCGATGGTGATCGGCGCGCATCCGCTGTTCATGCTGGCCGCCGCCGCGCGCGTGCCGTTCGGCGTCGACGAGCGCGCGATCGCGGGCGGGCTGTTCGGCGCGCCGCTGCAGCTCGTGCGCACGCCGCGTTACGGCATCGGTGTGCCGGCCGCGGCGGAGTTCGTGCTCGAAGGCACGATCGATCCCGACGCACACGCGCAGGAAGGGCCGTTCGGCGAATTCACGGGCTATTCGTCGGACCGATCGACGAACAACGTGCTGCGCGTCGACACGATGATGCGGCGCCGCGATGCGTGGCTCGTCGACGTGGTCGGCGGCCCCTATGCGGAGCACCTGACGCTCGCGCGGCTGCCGCGCGAAGCCGAGATGAGCGAGAAGCTGAAGGCGCGCTTTCCGGCCGTCACCGCGATCCACTATCCGAATTCGGGCACGCACTTTCACTGCTACGTCGCGCTGAAGCAGACGCGCGACGGCGAAGCGCGGCAGATCATGCTCGCGCTGCTCGGTTGGGATCCGTATCTGAAGAACGTCGTCGCGGTCGACAGCGACGTCGACATCACCGACGACGCGCAGGTGCTGTGGGCCATCGCCACGCACTTCCAGCCGCATCGCGACCTGTTCGTCGTCGACGGTCTGCCGGGCAGCCCGCTCGATCCGTCGTCGTCGGCCGACGGCACGACGTCGCGGATGGGCCTCGACGCGACGCGCGGTGCGCGCTTCGACGGTGTGCGCGCACGCGTCGGCGACGCCGCCATGAAGCGCGTGGCGCAGCTGGTCGCGCAACTCGACGGAGCCGCGCGATGAGCGCGCGCCGCCTCGTGGTCGGCATCAGCGGCGCGTCGGGCTTCGTGTACGGAATGCGGCTGCTCGCGCTGCTGCGCGCGCTCGACATCGAAACGCACGTGGTCGTATCGCGCGCGGCCGCGCTGACGATGGCGCACGAGACCGACTGCAAGCTCGCGGACGTCGCCGCGCTGGCCGGCGTGCTGTACCGCAGCGACGACATCGCGGCGCCGATCGCGAGCGGCTCGTTCCGCACGCTGGGCATGATCGTCGCGCCGTGCTCGATGAAGACGCTCGCCGAGATCGCGTGCGGTTTGACGTCCGGCTTGATCTCGCGCGCGGCCGACGTCGCGCTGAAGGAGCGCCGCCGGCTCGTGCTGCTCGCGCGCGAGACGCCGTACACGCTCACGCACCTGCGCAACATGGCGGCCGTCACCGAAATGGGCGCGATCGTCGCACCGCCCGTGCCCGCGTTCTACGCGCGCCCGGCATCGCTCGACCAGATGATCGATCACACGCTCGGCCGCGTGCTCGATCTGTTCGACATCGATTCCCGTACCGTCCATCGCTGGAAGGACAACGATTCGCAGCCCCACCGACTCAACGGAGACGCATCATGACGCATATCCACACCACGCACAGCGACGTCGAGAAGATCCCGGTCACCGTGCTCACCGGCTTTCTCGGCGCGGGCAAGACCACACTGCTCAACTACATCCTGCGCGAAAAGCACGGCCGCAAGATCGCGGTGATCGAGAACGAGTTCGGCGAGATCGGCATCGACGGCGGCCTCGTGCTGGAATCGACCGAGGAAATCTACGAGATGACGAACGGCTGCGTGTGCTGCGTCGGCGCCGTGCGCGAGGATCTGGTGCGCATCGTGCGGATGCTGGTCGCGCGGCCCGACCGGCTCGATCACATCATCGTCGAGACGAGCGGCCTCGCCGATCCGTATCCGGTCGCGCAGACGTTCTTTCTCGACGATCCGATCGCGAAGGAGGTCGCGCTCGATGCGGTCGTCACGATGGTCGATGCGAAACACATTCGCGCGCATCTCGACGATCTCGTGCTCGACGGCCGCGACAACCAGGCGGTCGACCAGATCGTCTGCGCGGATCGCATCGTGATCAACAAGGTCGATCTCGTCGACGCGGCCGACGTCGAATCGCTGAGCGCGCGGCTGCGCGCACTGAACGCGACGGCCGAGATCGTCACGTCGAGCTACGCGCAGGTCGATCTCGATCGCATTCTCGGCATTGGCGCGAACGAATTCGCGCAGATTCTCGTCGAGAGCGGCGGGCTGCACGCCGACACGGACGCGTATGCCGACGGACATGCCGAGGAACACGCGGCGCACGACGCGCACGACGGCCACGATACGCACGCGCATCGCGACCACCCCAGCTACGACCGCCACGACCGCCACGACGATCACGACGACCACGAACACGACGCGAGCGTGTCGTCGGTCGGGATCGAAGTCGACGCCGACGTCGATCTCGACGCGCTCGAAGCGTGGCTCGCGGAGCTGCGCGACGCCGACACCGCGAACCTGTTCCGGATGAAAGGGATTCTCGCGGTGCACGGCCGCGCGCAGCGCTACGTGCTGCAGGGCGTACACGGCGTGATCGAGCTGCGCGCCGCGCAGGCGTGGGGCACGGAGCCGCGTGCGTCGCGCATCGTCTTCATCGGCCGCGATCTCGATCGCGCCGCGCTGACCGTCCGTTTCCATGCCTGTCTCGCCGCGCCGGTCGCGGCCTGACGGGGCGCCGGGCGCGCGCATGCCGCGCGCGCCGGATCACGAACATCAGGAGACACGCCCATGCACTCTGCCTCACATCCCGTCGACCGCATACTGCCGCGCCGTCAGATGCTGACGCTCGGCCTGCAGCACATGCTCGTCGCGTATATCGGCGCGATCGCGGTGCCGCTGATCGTCGCATCCGCACTGAAGATGTCGCCCGCCGATACGACCGTGCTGATCAGCACCGCGCTGTTCTGCTCGGGGATCTCGACGATCCTGCAGACGGTCGGCATCTGGAAGCTCGGCGTGCGCCTGCCGATCCTGCAGGGCGTCGCATTCAGCAGCGTCGGCCCCGTGATCGCGATCGGCCTCACGCCGGGCGTCGGCTTCGCGGGCGTGTGCGGCGCAGTGATCGGCGCCGGCATCGTCACGACGCTCGCCGCGCCGCTGATCGGCCGGCTGCGTCGGCTGTTCCCGCCGGTCGTCACCGGCTGCATCGTGACCGTGATCGGCCTGCAACTGTTTCCGGTCGCCTATCAGTGGGCGGGCGGCGGCGACGCGGCGAAGCTGCAGTTCGGCGAGCTGTCGTTTCTCGCGGTCGCGCTCGTCGTCGCGGTCTCGATCCTCGCGATCAACCGCTTTGCGAACGCGTTCCTGCGCAACCTGTCGGTGCTGATCGGGCTCGTCGCCGGCAGCCTGCTCGCCTATGCGCTCGGGATGGGCAATTTCACGAACGTCGCCGCGGCGCCGTGGTTTACCGTGCCGATTCCGTTCCACTTCGGCGCGCCGGTGTTCGCCATCGTGCCGGTGCTCACGATGGTCGTCGTGATGATCGTGCAGATGGTCGAGTCGATGGGGCTGTTCGTCGCAATCGGCGAGATCGTCGAGAAGCACGTCAGCGAGGACGACGTCGTGCGCGGCTTGCGCGCAAACGGCGTGGCAAGCGCGATCGCCGGCACCTTCGCCGCGTTTCCGTTCATCGCGTTCATGGAGAACGTCGGCCTCGTGATCCTGACCGGCGTGCGCAGCCGCTGGATCGTCGCGGTCAGCGGCGTGCTGATGTGTGTGGTCGCGCTGGTGCCGAAAATCGGCGCGGTCGTCGCCTCGACACCATCCGCCGCGCTCGGCGGCGCCGGCATCGCGATGTTCGGCGTGGTCGTCGCGGCCGGCGTGCAAACGCTCGCGAAGGTCGACTTCGAAAACAACCGCTACAACGTGCTGATCGTCGGCTTCACGATCGCGACTGCGCTGATCCCCGTGATGGCGCCGAAAGTGTTCGCGCACATGCCGGACTGGACGCAGCCGTTCCTGCACAGCGGCGTCGTCATCGCGTGCATCGTGTCGGTCGTGCTGAACGCGCTGCTGAACGGCGTGCAGGCGGCCGACCCCGCACCGGCGCACGTCGCCGCCGACGCGGCGCACGGCGGCCCGTTGGCGCGCGAATGCGACTGACCATGCGACTGAATTGCAGCGCGCGGCGCGCGGGCGCGGGCTCGCGGGCGGCGTGCGACTGCCCCTATCTTTACGAGGAAACCGAATCGTGAGTCTTCCGTCTGCTTCCCTGCTGATTCGCCGCCCGCTCGCGATCATGAGCGGCCGCACGGGCGCCGCCGCGCGGCTCGCCCGCGCCGACCTGCGCGTCCGCGACGGCCGGATCGAAGCGATCGCGCCCGATCTCGCGCCGCAGCCCGGCGAGCGTGTGATCGACGCGCGCGACTGCGTCGTCTATCCGGGCTGGGTCAACACGCATCACCATCTGTTCCAGAACCTGCTGAAAGCGGTGCCGGCCGGCATCAACGCCGATCTGCAGGCATGGCTCGCGGCGGTGCCCTATCCGCGCGTCGCGCGCTTCACGCCGACGCTCGCGCGCATCGCCGCCCGGCTCGGCTTCGCCGAGCTGCTGCTGTCGGGCGTCACGACCTGCGCCGATCATCACTACCTGTATCACGCGGGCGGCACGACCGAGACCGGCGACCTGCTGTTCGACGAAGCGGCCGGCTTCGGCATGCGCTTCGTGCTGTGCCGCGGCGGTGCGCTGCAGGCGGCGGGCGATCATCCGGGCTTCGCGGGCACCGCACTGCAGCCCGAGACGCTCGACCGGATGCTCGCGGACATCGAGCGGCTGAAGGCGCGCTATCACGATGCGGGCGATGCATCGATGCGCCGCGTCGTCGTCGCGCCGACGACGCCGACCTTCTCGCTGCCGCCCGACCTGCTGCCGGAAGTCGCGCGTGCGGCGCGCGGAATGGGACTGCGGTTGCACTCGCATCTGTCCGAGACGACGCGCTACGTCGATTTCTGCCGCGAGCGCTACGGGCAGCTGCCGGTCGAATTCGTCGCCGGGCGCGAATGGCTCGGCCCCGACGTCTGGTTCGCGCATCTGGTCCATCTCGAGCCGACCGAGATCGCACTGCTCGCGGATACGGGCACCGGTTGCGCGCACTGCCCCGTCAGCAATGCGCGGCTCGGTAGCGGCATCGCGCTCGCGCCGCGGATGGCGGCCGCCGGCGTGCCGATGTCGCTCGGCGTCGACGGCGTCGCGTCGAACGAATCGGGCAGCATGACGCACGAAGCGAACTTCGCGTGGCTCGTGCATCGTGCGGCGCACGGCGCGTCGGCGACGACCGTCGAACAGGTATTGCACTGGGGCACGCGGGGCGGCGCACGCGTGCTCGGGCTCGACGCGGTCGGCACGCTCGACGTCGGACAGGCCGCGGATCTCGTGCTGTACGACGTCAGCGGGCCGCGCTTCGCCGGCTTTCACGACCCGGCTGTCGCGCCCGTCACGGCCGGCGAGCCGGCGCCGGTCAAATACAGCATCGTGAACGGGCGCGTCGTCGTCGACGACGGCGAGATTCCCGGCCTCGATCTGCACGCGCTGCGCCGCGATGCGATCGATGCGGTGCGGCAACTGATCGATTGACCGTCGATCGCCGGTACGCGCAGTTCGGGATCGTCCGCGTCGCGTAACGGCAACTCGGGCTGCGCGAGAACGCGTCATGCGCGGCGATGCGCGACCGACGTGTCGCCTACGCCGTCCATCACACCCTTCGCCCGCCCCGCTTCGCAAACGACCTGCCCACCCGCGCCTCTTGGTGCCGCACCCGCTCGCGAGTATGCTTGCAGTTCAAACGAATTCCGGCACGGGGCCACGCAACGGCGCTCACGTGCTGGCCGGCCAACCGCCTCTTCCGTCTATTACCACGCGTTCATGGATTTCGACGTCATCGTTCTCGGCGCGGGCATCGTCGGCGTGTCCGTCGCGCTGCATCTGCAGGACCGTGGCCGCAAGGTCGCATTGGTCGATCGTTCGGCCCCCGGCGAAGGGACGAGCTTCGGCAACGCGGGCCTGATCGAGCGCTCGTCGGTCGAACCGTATCCGTTCCCGCGCAGCCCGTTCACGCTGATGCGCTATGCGCTGAACCGATCGACCGACCTGTACTGGCACAGTGCATCGCTGCCCGCCTTCGCGCCGTGGCTCGCGCGCTTCTGGTGGGAGTCGGCGCCGCAGCGTCATGCAGCTGCCGCGCGCGACATGCTGCCGCTGATCGAGCGCTGCATCGTCGAACACGACGCGCTGATCGCCCGCGCCGGCGCCGGTGAGCTCGTGCGTGCGAGCGGCTGGATGGAAGCGTTCCGCACGCCGGCCGCATTCGAGCGCGGCGCGGCCGAGGCGCAGCTCACCGCGCGCCGCCACGGGCTCGGCGTCACGCCGCTCGACGCGGCGGCACTGCTCGCGCAGGAGCCGAGCCTCGCGCCGGGCTTCTGCGGTGCGCTGCACTGGCGCGACCCGAAAAGCGTCGTCGATCCGTCCGCCTTGGTCAAAGCGTATGCGCGGCTGTTCGAGCAAGGCGGCGGCACGCTGCTGTCGGGCGACGCCGCAAGCCTCTCCGCCCGCTCGCCGGGCTGGGCGGTCGCGACCGAGCACGGCACGGTGGCCGCACCGGCCGTCGTCGTCGCGCTCGGCCCGTGGTCCGACACGGTGTTCGCGAAGTTCGGCTACCGCATTCCGCTGCGCGAGAAGCGCGGCTATCACATGCACTACGCGCCGTCCGCGCGCGGCGTACCGTCGGCGCCGATCGTCGATCGCGAATACGGCTACGTGATCGCGCCGATGCGGCGCGGGCTGCGGCTGACGACCGGCGTCGAGATCGCCCGCCGCCGCGTGCCGCCGACCGGCGTGCAGATCGAACGCGCGGAGCGCATCGCGCGGCCGGTGTTCGGCTTCGGCGAACGGCTCGATCCGCAGCCGTGGCTCGGCTTTCGGCCCTGCACGCCCGACATGCGGCCCGTGATCGGCCCGGCGCCGGCGCATCGCGGCATGTGGTTCGCATTCGGCCACAACCACCACGGGCTGACGCTTGGCCCCGTCACGGGCCGGCTGCTCGCGGAAATGATGACGGGCGACACGCCGTTCACCGATCCGGCGCCGTATCGCGCCGATCGCTTCTGACGCGGCGCGCGCACGCGCACCGCGCGTCAGTCGAGCGCACGCCCGAAGATCCGGATCACCTCGTCCAGATGCTCGGCCATCGCGCGGCGCGCGGCCTCGGGGTCGCGCGCGCGGATCGCGTCGAGGATCGCACGATGTTCGAGTTCCGACCGATGCGGCATGTCGTGCGGCATGTACAGCGACTGCAATCGCTGAAACATCGGATCGTATTTGTGCGCGAGCAGCTGCTTGACCATCAGCGCATAGGCCGCGTTGTCGCTTGCCTCCGCGATGCGGATATGAAACAGCCGGTCGCCCGGATGCGTGACCGAGCCGCTGCGATTGTCCGCCTGATTGCGCTCGAACGCGGCGCCGATCGCCTCGATCTGCGCGTCCGAGGCATGCTTCGCGGCGAGCGACGCGGCTTCGGGCTCGATCAGGCGGCGTGCCTGCAGCAGCGCGAACGGCGGGATTTCGGTATCGAGATCGAGCGCGATCCCCAGTTCGGGATCGATCTCGACGACCGCAAGCGGCGCGGTCTTCGCGGCGGCGGCAGGCGGCGGTGCCGTCGCGGCCTCCGGATGGCGCACCTTCACGCCGTCGCCGACGCGCACGCTGACGCGCCCACCCACTTCGAGCGCGATCAGCGCCTCGCGCACCGACGTGCGCGACACGCCGAACTGCTCGGCCAGCTCGCGCTCCGGCGGCAGATAACTGCCCGGCGGAAAATCGCCGGACTCGATCATCGCGGTGAGCCTGTCGGCGATCTGCTGGTAAAGGCGGCGGTTCTGAATCGGCTGGATGGACATACGTCGATGCGGAAAATCGGTTGCGTGGCGAACGGGCCGGCGAAGCGGGCGAATCGTGCGCGCGTATTTTATAGGCGCGCGCCGGACGGTTCCGGCAGCGCATAGCAGCGCGCGGCCGTCCCGCCCCACAGCGCGCTGCGCTCGGCCGCCGACAGCCGCGACTCGGCCCATCGCTCGACGAGCGACGCCACTTCGTCGTACGACGCGGCCAGCAGGCACACGGGCCAGTCCGATCCGAACATCAGCCGCTGCGGGCCGAACGCGTCGAGCGCCGCATCGAGACACTGCTCGATGTGCCGGATGTCCGACGCGCGCAGTCCGCGCCGCCAGTCGGCCTCGGTCACGAGGCCCGACAGCTTGCACACGACGTGCGGCAGCGCGGCCAGTTCGCGCAACGCGGCACGCCAGCGCGCGAGCGCCGTATCGTCGCGGTCGAATTCGGCGAGTGCCGGCTTGCCCGCGTGGTCGAGCACGAGCCAGTGTGCGTCGTGCCGCGCGCAGAACGCCTGCACGTCCGGCAGCTGGCGTTCGAACACGAGCACGTCGTACACGTAGCCGTTCGCCTGCAGCCACGCGACGCCGCGCGTGAAATCGGCATCGTCGACGAACGCGCGCACGTCGGCTTCGTCCTGCAGCTGATGGCGAAACCCGCGCAACTTCGTGCCGCGCCACTCGGCGACGCGCTCGGCCAGTTGCGGCGCGCGCAAGTCCTCCCAGCCGACCACCGCCGCGATACGCGCCTCGTCGCGCGCGAGGTCGAGCAGGAACGCGGTTTCGTCGCGGCCCGCGCGCGCCTGCACGGCGATCGACGCGCCGAGCGCCTGCGCATGCATCAGCGGGTGCAGCGCGTCCGGCAGATAGTCACGCGCGAGCACGCCCATCCCGGCACCGATCCACGGATAGTCGGCGGCCCGATAGCGCCAGAAGTGCTGATGGGAATCGATACGCAATGCGCCCATGATGTCCTCGTATGCCGTCGTTCGGCGCGACCGCACGCGTGCGCGACCGCGCGTGCGACGTCGCCCGCAACGTTCAGTCGTACAGCACCGCCTTGATCTTCGGGTCGTCGATGTTGGTCTTGTCGTACCAGTAGAAGCCGGTATCGATGACCTTCGGCAGCTTCTCGCCCTTGATCGCCTTCACGGCGGCCTCGACGGTCTTGTAGCCGATGCCGATCGGGTTCTGCGTGATCGCGCCGGCCATCAGCCCGCTGCGGATCGCGTCCTTCTGCTGCTTGCCCGAATCGTAGCCGACGATCACGACCTTGCGCTTCATCTCGCGCACGCCGTTGACGACGCCGATCGCCGAGCCTTCGTTGGTGCCGAACAGCCCCTTGAGCTTCGGATAGGCCTGCAGGATCGACTTCGTCACCTCGGTCGATTTCAATTGATCGCCTTCGCCGTACTGCACGGTGACGACCTGCACCTTCGGATGCGCAGCCTTCATCCGGTCGAGAAAACCGTCGCGTCGATCGATGCCGGTGCGGCTCGTCTGATCGTGCGCGACCACGGCGACCTGCCCTTCATCGCCGATCAGCGCGGCGAGCTTGTCGGCGGCGAGCGCGGCGGCCGCCTTGTTGTTGGTCGTCGCGGTGGTCACGGGGATGTCGCTGTCGACGCCCGAGTCGAATGCGATCACCGGAATCTTCTCCGCCTGCGCCTTCTTCAGCAGCGGCAGCGCGGCCTTGCTGTCGAGCGCGGCAAAGCCGACCGCGGCCGGTTTCTTCGCGATCGCGGCGGACAGCATGTCGATCTGCTTGTCGACCATTGCCTCCGTTTCGGGGCCTTCGAACGTCACCCTCACGTGGTAGTCATTCGCGGCCTGCATCGCGCCCGACTTCACGGCCTGCCAGAACTGATGCTGGAAGCCTTTCGAGATCAGCGGGATGTAGCTTTCCTGCGCGTGCGCGCCGGTCGCGATGCCCGCGGCGAACGTCAGTCCGACGATCGCGTTCAACACCTTGCTCCTGATCACTTCGCGTCTCCTTGGTTATATCCGCTGGAATGCCGGCCCGGCCGGCGGTGATGCGCAGCCTGCGTGCGTCAGCGGCGTCGCCGGCGCAGGATGTCGACGTAGACGGCGAGGATGATGATCACGCCCGTCACGACGGTCTGCCATTCCTGCGCGACCGACATGATGCGCAGCCCGTTGGTCAGCACGCTCATGATGAACGCGCCGATGATCGTGCCGGCGATACTGCCGGCGCCGCCGGACAGCGACGTGCCGCCGATCACGACCGCCGCGATCGCGTCGAGCTCGTAGCCCTGCCCCAGCGCCGGCTGCGCGGAGTTCAGGCGCGACGCGATCAACAGGCCCGCGATCCCGCACACCGCGCCACTGAACGTATAGACGGCGATCTTCCACGCGTCGACGTTCACGCCGGACAGCCGCAGCGCCTCCTCGTTGCTGCCGAGTGCGAACGTATAGCGGCCGAAGATCGTGCGATTCAGCACGATCGACGCGCCGACCGCGACGACGAACAGGATCAGCACCGCGTTCGGAATCGGCAGTGCCGGAACGAGATGGCCGATCAGCGAATCCTGCGCGATCGCGGTGAAGCCGGGCGTGTCGTTGAAATAGATCGGCCGCGTGCCGGAGATCACGAGCGACAGCCCCTTGAGCAGCATCATCATGCCGAGCGTCGCGATGAACGGCGGCACCTTCATCTTCGCGATGACGAAACCGGACACGCAGCCCGACAGCGCGCCGAAGCCGAGCGCGGCCGCGATCCCGAGCGGCAGCGGCATCCCCCAGTTCGTCAGCACGACGCCGGCCATCACCGCGCAGAACGTCATCAGCGTGCCGACCGACAGATCGATGCCCGACGTGATGATCACGTACGTGCAGGCGACCGCCAGCACGCCGTTCACCGCGGTGGCCTGCAGGATCGCGACGAGGTTGTCGACTTCGAGGAAGTTCGGCGATGCGGCGCCGAAGAACACGATCAGCAGCACGAGGCTCGCGAATGCGAGCAGCCGCTGCCGCGTCGCCGGATTGAACAGGCGCGCGCGAAGGCCCGACGCGGCGGCCGGCGCGTCGCCGGAAGCAAGGGGCGGAACGGGATGCGTATCGTTGGACATGACGGACCCTGAACGGCTGACTCACGACAAAACGGTCGACTCGCGCTGCGTCGCGAGCTGCATGATCTTTTCCTGCGTCGCCTCGGCGGCGCTCAGCTCGCCGGTCACGCGCCCTTCGCACATCACGAGGATCCGGTGGCTCATGCGCAGCACCTCGGGCAGTTCGGACGAGATCATCACGATGGCCTTGCCGTCCGCGGCGAGCGCGTCGAGCAATTTGTAGATCTCGCTTTTCGCGCCGACGTCGATGCCGCGCGTCGGCTCGTCGAAGAACAGGATGTCGCAGTCGCGCAGCAGCCACTTCGCGATCACGATCTTCTGCTGGTTGCCGCCGGACAGCAGCCTCACCGGCTGCGCGACCGACGGCGTGCGGATCGCGAGCTGGCGCACGTATGCGTGCGCGGTGTCGCGCAGCGCGCGCGCATCGACGAACAAACCGCGGCGCACGAAGCGGCGCAGGCTCGACAGCGCGATGTTGTTCTGCACGTCCATCCCGAGCGCGAGCCCGAAGTGCTTGCGGTCCTCGGACAGATAGCCGATGCCGTGCGCGACGGCGTCTGCCGGCGTGCGGATCGTCACGCGCTTGCCGTGCACGCGGATCTCGCCCGCGTCGACCGGATCGGCGCCGAACACCGCGCGCGCGACCTCCGTGCGGCCCGCCCCCATCAGCCCCGCGAAGCCGAGAATCTCGCCGCGGCGCACCGTAAAGCCGACGTCGCGAATCGCACGGCCGCGCGTGAGGCCGCGCACGTCGAGCGCGACCGCATTCGCCGACGTATCGGGCGGCGTGCGAAACGCGCTGTCGAGCTGGCGGCCGACCATCATCGCGATGATCGCGTCCGTCGAGGTCTGCGCCATCGGCACGGTCGCAACGTATTTGCCGTCGCGCATGACCGTCACGCGATCGGCGATCTGACGCAGCTCGTCCATCTTGTGCGAGATGTAGACGATGCCGACGCCGTGCGCACGCAGCTCGCGGATGATGCGGAACAATTCGGCGATCTCGGCGTCGTTCAGCGCGGCGGTCGGCTCGTCCATGATCAGCACGCGCGAATCGAACGACAGCGCCTTCGCGATCTCGACCATCTGCTGCTTCGCGACCGTCAGGCGGCCGACCCGCGTGCGCGGGTCGAGATCGAGGCGCATCCGCGCGAAGATCGCGGCCGCGTCGCGGTTCAGCTTGTCCTCGTCGACGAACACGCGCAGGCGCCCGCGCGGCTCGCGGCCGATGAAGATGTTCTGCGCGACGCTCAGATGATTCATCAGGTTCAGTTCCTGATGGATGATCGCGATGCCCTGCGCCTGCGCGGCGCGCGGATCGGCGATGTCGACTTCGCGGCCGTCCATCAGGATCTCGCCGGCATCCTTCGGGTAGACGCCCGCGAGGATCTTCATCAGCGTCGACTTGCCGGCGCCGTTCTCGCCCATCAGCGCGTGCACTTCACCGGCGTACAGCTCGAAGCGGCAATCGTCGAGCGCCTGCACGCCCGGAAAGCGCTTGCAGATGCCGCGCAGCGCGATCAGCGGCGCGGCGGCTTCGGCGTTCGGATCGGGTTGCATGAGGCCTATCCGTCGCGTTCAGACGAGCGCACGATCGAGATGCGTATAGCCGCCGTCGACGAACAGCCATTCGCCCGTCGTGTGCGACGCGCGCGGCGACAGCAGGAACACGGCCGTATCGGCGATCTCGTCCGGTGTCGTGAAGCGCTTGCCGAGCGGCACCTTCGCCGCGATCTCGGCGAGCTTCGCCTCGGTATCCTCGAACGTCGCGATCCAGTTCCGATAGAGCGGCGTCATGACCTCGGCCGGAATCACCGCGTTCACGCGCACGCCGTGCTCGCGCAGCGCGACCGCCCATTCGCGCGTCAGCGCGAGCTGCGCGCCCTTCGACGCGCAATAGCCGCTCGTATTGCCCTGCCCGGTCACGGCCGTCTTCGACGAGATGTTGACGATCGCGCCGCGCGTCGCCTTCAGATGCGGCACGCAGTAATGCGCCATCGCGTAGTAGTGGATCAGGTTGCGCTCGAGCGATGCGACGAACGCGTCGCGCCCCGCGTCGAGCCCGATGCCGTCGTTGACGCCCGCGTTGTTCACGAGCCCGTCGAGGCGTCCGAACGTCGCGATCGTCTGCGCGACCGCGTCGCGGCATTGCGCATCGTCCTGCAGCTCGACCGGCAGATACGTCGCGCGCGGCTGCCGTTGCGCGAGCGCGTCGAGGAACGCGCCGTCGGGCGCGTGGCGCGCGAACACGACCGGAATCGCGCGTTCTTCGGCGAGCCGCATCGAGATCGCGCCGCCGATGCCCGACGCGCCGCCCGTCACGATCACGACCTTGTCCTGCAGATTCAGATCCACTTCGCGTCTCCGTCGTTCATGTCGCGGCCGTGCAGGCCGTCTGTCGGCCGCATTTGCGTCAGCCGCGGAACCGGTATTGCTCGAGTGAGGCGGGCTTCATCTCGATCGAGAAGCCCGGCGCGCTCGGCGGCAGGTACGCCGCGTCGCGCACGACGCACGGCTCGACGAAATGCTCGTGCAGATGATCGACGTACTCGGTCACGCGCCCCTCCTTCGTGCCCGCGATGCACACGTAGTCGATCATCGACAGGTGCTGCACGTACTCGCAGAGCCCGACGCCCCCCGCATGCGGGCACACGGGCAGCCCGTACTTCGCGGCCATCAGCATCACCGCGAGAATCTCGTTCACGCCGCCGAGCCGGCACGCGTCGATCTGCACGACGTCGATCGCGCAACGCTCGATGAACTGCTTGAACAGCACGCGGTTCTGGCACATTTCGCCGGTCGCGACCTGCACCGGCGCGATCGCCTCGCGGATCTTGCGATGCCCTTCGACGTCGTCGGGGCTCGTCGGCTCCTCGATGAACCACGGCCGCGCGAACGCGAGCGCACGCACCCAGTCGATCGCTTCGCCGACTTCCCAGACCTGGTTCGCGTCGATCATCAGCTTGCGGTCCGGGCCGATCACGTCGCGCGCGATCGACACGCGGCGAATGTCGTCGTCGAGATTCGCGCCGACCTTCAGCTTCACGTGATCGAAGCCCGCGTCGACCGCTTCGCGGCAGAGCCGCTGCAGCTTGTCGTCGCTGTAGCCGAGCCAGCCCGCGGAGGTCGTGTAGCACGGATAGCCTTCGCGCTCGAGCACCGCGATCCGGTCGGCCTTGCCGGGCGCCTGGCGGCGCAGCAGGTCGAGCGCCTCGTCCGGCGTCAGGCAGTCGGTCAGATAGCGGAAGTCGATCGCACGCACGAGCTGCTCGGGGCTCATGTCGGCGACGAGCCGCCAGAGCGGCTTGCCTTCGACCTTCGCCCACAAGTCCCACACCGCGTTGACGATCGCGCCGGTCGCGAGATGGATCGCCCCCTTGTCGGGGCCGATCCAGCGCAGCTGGCTGTCCGACGTCACGTGCCGCCAGAAGCGGCCCATGTCCTCGCGGATCCAGTCGAGATCGAGGCCGACGACGAGATGCCGCATCGCGGCGATCGCCGCGCAGCAGATCTCGTTGCCGCGCCCGATCGTGAACGTGAGTCCGTGCCCTTCGAGCCCGTCGCGGTCGGTTTCGAGCACGACGTAGGCGGCCGAGTAGTCGGGATCGGGATTCATCGCGTCGGAGCCGTCGAGCTGGCGCGAGGTCGGAAAGCGCACGTCGAGCACGCGTATCGATCGAATGAGCGTCATGAAGAACCGTCCGCGAAAGAAGGTCAGGCCTGTACCGTGCGCTGGCGCTGCTCGCCCAGCCCGTCGATGCCGAGCGTCATCACCTGCCCGGCACGCAGATAAACGGGCGGCTTCTGGCCGAGCCCCACGCCGGGCGGTGTGCCGGTCGAGATCACGTCGCCCGGCTGCAGGCTCATGAAGCGGCTCAGATAGCTGATCAGGTAGGGCACGCGAAACACCATCGTCGCGGTCGTGCCGTTCTGATAGCGACGGCCGTCGACCTCGAGCCACAGACGCAGCGCATGCGGATCGGGCACTTCGTCGGCCGTCACGAGCCACGGTCCGATCGGGCCGAACGTGTCGTTGCCCTTGCCCTTGTCCCACGTGCCGCCGCGTTCGAGCTGATATTCACGCTCCGACACGTCGTTGACGACGCAGTAGCCGGCGACGTGCGACAGCGCATGGGCTTCGGCGATGTAGCGGCCGCCGCGGCCGATCACGACGCCGAGCTCGACTTCCCAGTCGGTCTTCTCCGATCCGCGCGGAATCTCGACGTCGTCGTTCGGCCCCGAGATCGCGCTCGTCCACTTGCCGAACACGACGGGTTCCTTCGGCACGTCCATGCCCGACTCGGCCGCGTGATCCGAATAGTTGAGGCCGATGCAGATGAACTTGCCGACGCGGCCCACGCAGGCGCCGATGCGCGGCGTGCCTTCGACGAGCGGCAGCGACGACGGCGGTATGTCGCGCAGCCGCGCGAGCGACTCCGGTAGCAGCACGTCGCCGGCGATGTCGTCGACCACGACCGACAGATCGCGGATCTGTCCGTGCGCATCGAGCAAGCCCGGCTTTTCACGATGTTTGTCGCCGAATCTGAGCAGTTTCATGTCGCGTCGATAGGAAAGGAGAATGGGAACGGTCAGTTGGACCAGCCGCCGTCGATCAGATGAATCGCGCCCGTCGTGAACGACGATTCGTCGGAGGCCAGATACAGCGCGAGCGCCGCGACTTCGTCCGGGCTGCCGATGCGGCCCATCGGCTGACGCGCGACGAACGCCTGTCGCACGGTGTCGACCGGTACCTGCCGCGCCCGCGCCTGCTCGGCGATCCGCTGCTCGAGCGACGGCGACTCGATCGTGCCCGGGCAGATCGCGTTGCAACGAATGCGCTGCTCGACGAAATCGGCGGCGATCGACTTCGTGAGGCCGATCACGGCCGCTTTCGTCGTCCCGTAGACGAAACGGTTCGGCACGCCCTTCACGCTCGACGCGGCCGAGGCCATGTTGACGATCGACGCGCCACCGGCCGCGATCATCGCGGGCAGCAGCGCGCGCACGAGCCGGTACATCGACGTGACGTTCAGCTGCCACGAGAAGGTCCATGCCGCGTCGTCGCAGTCGAGGATCGAGCCGTGATGGACGTAGCCCGCGCAGTTGAACAGCACGTCGAACGCAGGTTCGGCTGCCGCCAGCGCCGCGATCGCCGTCGCGTCGGTCACGTCGAGCCCGCGCGTGGTCACGCGCGTGCCGGCCGCGTCGGCGTCGGCCGCGAGCCGCGCGAGCGCGGTTTCGTCGATGTCCGTCGCCAGTACGTCGGCGCCTTCGCGCGCGAAGCGCAGCGCGGTCGCGCGGCCGATGCCCTGACCGGCGGCCGTGACCAGCGCGCGTTTGCCCTGCAATCTCATGAGCCGCTCTCCGATGACGTCGCCAACGCCCGCAGACCGCCGTACATTGGCGCAATGGACCAAAGGTCCAACCAATCATAGGAAGCGATCCCGCGTTTGTCACGGGCCGGCAATTCAGTGTTTTCCCGAGCGAACGGATCGCGCGGCTGCGCCGCGATGCTGCCCTCTCCGGCACGGCGGCAGGTTCGCATCGTTCGCCGCACAGCCAATACCGGCGCGGCTTTCAGGCCGTCGCCGCACGCCGCGTCGCGGGCCCTTTCGTCGAAACTGACCGAATCGTCATCTTCGCGTCAGGGTCTCAACGGGCCGCGCGCGCGATCATCCGAAGACCGGGCCGCGCGGTGCGTCGCCAGCGCCCGCCGCCGATCCCTGCGGGCGTCTCCGTCCCCCGGCGGCGCACCCCGTGACTGGGCGAGCAGACACGGTTGCGCGGGCCCGTTTTGCCGCCTCGGACGTTCGCGTCCGGGGCGTTTTTGTGCACGCGTGCGCAAGAAAATAAGCGTGGATTGTTTCTGAATCGGCAAAAGGTAATTCAATCCAGACAGGATGTTTTTTCACGTCACAGACGCTTACATTTACCGCACCACTCATGGAAACCCCTAACGGAAACGCCATCGGGCACTGAGACCTGTTGCCCGGGCGCACACCGCACGAGCTTTAGGAAACGGCACAATGAAGGCTTCCAAATCTTTGCCTGCGCTCGATCCCGCCGACGTCCACGTCGAAATCCTCGAACAGTCCGATACGCTGCTCGTCGTCCGCTGGGTCGAACCCGGCCGCTGCCACTACGGCGAGCAACGCTGGCGCCGCCGCTTCGCGCAGCGCACCGGCACCTGCGCGCTGTCGCGCCAGGTGATCCACCGCGGCGACGAAGTGTTCCGCCCCGCCGAGCGTCCGGCGCCCGCGAATGCCGGCGCGATGATCTCCGCGGCCGAAGTGCTCGGCCTCTCGAGCGGCAAGTAACGCGCTTCGTCGCGCACCGGCAGCGCGGTCGCGCCATGCCGGCACGCCGCGGCCGCCGCGCGCTTTTCTTCATACTTATTGCGTCAGTTGCAAAGAAAGGCGAATGAAAGATTGATTCTTGCGCCGACTGTTACGCCCCAGGAAACAATTTATCGTCAAAATCAGCGTTTACCCTGAGATCGCCGGTCACTACCATGGAGTCAATCGCTCAAGACATGGTGTCGCGAGCGAACCGAATAAAACACCGGAGGTCATCATGAAATCGCTCGTTATCGCCGTTGCTGCCGCTGCCGCCCTGTCCGCTTCGTTCAGCACGTTCGCCCAAAGCACCGTGACGCGTGCGCAAGTGCGCAACGAACTGGTTCAGCTGGAAAAGGCCGGCTACAAGCCGGGTCTGGCAAGCCCGTACTACCCGAACGACATCCAGGCCGCCGAAGCACGCGTGCATGGCGCCGACGCAAGCGGCTACGGCGCACAGCCGGCGCCGGTCGTCCACTCGGGCGCGCCCGCTGCCGCGACGTCGAACGCACGCGATTCGATCTTCTTCGGCCAGTAAGCCGAAGCGCCCGGAGCGGGCGCCGCGCGTTGCGCGATGAAGCTGTATCCGGACGAGCCCGTCACACGGGCTCGTCTTTTTTTGCGAAGCACCGCATACCTCCGCCGCCCGGCAACGGGTGGCTTCGCCCGGGCGCATCGCGTCCGGGCGCTTTTTCGTCTGCGCCGCGCGCGGGCCCGCTAGGTATCGGGCGCGAGCAGGAACGCGCCGACCATGCGGTGCAGGCGCGCCGCCTGCGGACTCGTCGCGAGCGCGCGCCAGCAGCCGTGCACGAGCCCCTCGCCCATCCAGTAGCGCGCACGGCCGCCGGCCGCGCGAATCCGTTCGACGTACACGCGCGCATCGTCGCGCAGCGGATCGTGCTCGGCGCCGATCGCGAGCACCGGCGGCAGTCCGTCGAAACGCGCGGCCTCCAGCGGCAGCGATGCACGCGGCAGCGGATCGGCGTGCGACGCACGATCGCCGCTGCGCGCCGTTGCCTCGCCTTCGCCCCAGTACCACGCGCGATAGCGATGCACGTCGTCGAGCGTCAGCATCGGCGCATGCGCTTCCGTCTCGCGCGCCGGCGATTGCGGTTCGAAGCCGAGCATCGGATAGACGAGCGCGACGCCGTCGATGCCGTCGATGCCGCGCGCGTCCGCATCGCGCAGCACGGTCGCGACGGCCGCCGCGAGATTGCCGCCCGCGCTGTCGCCGGCGAGCGTCAGCGGCGCCGCGCACGGGCCGAACGGCAGGTGCGCATCGCGTGCCGCGCGCGCGACCGCCGCGCAATCCTCGAGCGCGGCCGGCGCACGATGCTCGGGCGCGAGCCGATAGTCGACCGCGATCACCGCGAGGCCCGTATCGGCCGCGAGCTGCGCGGTGATCAGCTGATGACTGTCAAGCGAGCCGACGACGAACCCGCCGCCATGAAAAAACAGCACCGTGCCGCGCGGCGCACCGTGCGTCGGCGCGTAGCGCCGCAGCGCGATCGGCTGGCCGTGCGGCGCGTACCATACCGCGTCCTGCCGTGCGATGCCGGCCGGCAGCGTCGCGGGCGTCCACGCGGCCGCAAAGCGGTCGTACAGGCGACGCTGCTCGTCGGGCGCGCACGCGGCCGCGCCCGGCGGATACCACGCATCGACCGCCGCGACGAACGCCGCGATTTCCGGTTCCAGCATCGCGCGGCCCGCGTACGCTAGCGGCGCGGCGGCAGCGCGATCACGCGGCCCGCATACGCGGGCGCCGCGCAATCGCGCTGCAACGCGTGAAGCTCGGCCACACGCGCGGCGACGTCGTCGTCGAACGGCGCCGATTTCGCGCCGCCGCGCGTATCGACGTGCAGCAGCATCTGCTCGCTCGCCGACACCGCGCCGTCGTGCCCGTCCGCGAACAGCTCGAGATACAGGTGCAGCCGCTTCGCGTCGTGCGCGAGCACGCGCGCATCGACGCGCACGCGCGTGCCTTCCTTGATCTCCTGCAGATAGTTGACGTGCGCTTCGAGCGTATAGATCGAGCGGCCGCGCTCGCGACGCGCGGCGTCGTCGAGACCGATGCGGTCCAGCAGCGCATCGGTCGCGAAGCTGAAGATCAGCAGATAGAACGCGTCGCGCAAATGGCCGTTGTAGTCGACCCACTCGGGCCGCACGACGTCGCGGTAGAGCGTCAGCGGGGTATCGCCGGTCATGTTCGTTCAGTCCTCGAATCGCATCCCATGCCGCGCCTTCACCGCGGCGATCGCCTTCAGCACCTCGGTAATGCACTCGTCGCGATAGCGTTCGAGTTCCTTGATGCTGCGCTTGCCCTGCTGCTCGCTCGTGCCGTCGACGACGCGATCGATCAGTTCGTCGGTCAGCGTCGGCGCGACGAGCTTCGTCCACGGCAGTTCGAGCGCGGGGCCGAACTGCTGCATGAAGTGTCGCATGCCCGCGTCGCCGCCGGCCAGCGTGTAGGTCAGGAACGTCCCCATGAACGACCAGCGGATGCCTGCACCGAAGCGGATCGCGTCGTCGATTTCGCCGGTCGTCGCGACGCCTTCGTTGACGAGATGCAGCGCCTCGCGCCACAGCGCTTCGAGCAGCCGGTCCGCGATGAAGCCCGGCACTTCCTTGCGCACGTGCAGCGGCCGCATGCCGAGCTTCCGATAGATCGCCATCGCGGCCTCGACCGCTTCGGGCGACGTGCGCGCGCCGCCGAGCACTTCGACGAGCGGCAGCAGATACACGGGATTGAACGGATGGCCGACCACGCAGCGCTCCGGATGCGTCGCGCGCGCATAGAAATCGGTCGGCAGCAGTCCCGACGTCGACGATGCGATGATCGCGTCGGGCTTCGCCGCGCGGCTGATCTGCTCGTGCAGTTCGAGCTTCAGCGCTTCGCGCTCGGGCGCGCTTTCCTGGATGAAGTCGGCGTCGGCGACGCAAGCTTCGATCGTCGACTCGAAACGCAGCCGCGCGGGATCGGCGCCCGCTGCAAGACCGACGCGTTCGAGCGCGGGCCACGCGTTCGCGACGTTCGCCCGCAGCCGCGCTTCCGCGCCCGGCGCCGGATCCCATACCACCACGTCGAGACCGTGCGCGAGCGCGCGGGCGATCCATCCGCTGCCGATCACGCCGGTGCCGATGGCGGCGAACGTCTTGATGTCGGTTATCACTGCCATGTCAACGCATCCTTCAATTCGAGAGAAATCGGACGGCGCGCGCGCATCGTGCGCGCCGCCATGTCATATCGGTCGTTCAGCGCGCTCATGCAAATTCGGCGATCGCGCGGCGCTCGAGCGGACGTTCGCCGCGCGGCGGCAGCCCGAGCTTGCGGCGGCCTTCGGCCGGCGTCAGCACGCGTCCGCCGAGCCGCTCGACGATTTCGCGTGCGCGCTCGACGAGCGTGCCGTTGCTCGCGTGGACGCCGCGGTCGAGCCACAGGTTGTCTTCGAGGCCGACGCGCACGTGCCCGCCGAGCAGCATCGCCTGCGCGACCATCGGCATCTGCATGCGGCCGATGCCGAAGCCGGCCCAATGCGCACCCGGCGGCAGGTTGTCGACCATCGCCTTCATCGTGCCGGTGTCGGCCGGCGCGCCCCACGGAATGCCGAGACACAGCTGGAACAGCGGCGGATCGTCGAGCAGCCCTTCCTTCAGCAGCTGCTTCGCGAACCAGAGATGGCCCGTGTCGAAGATTTCCAGTTCCGGCTTCACGCCGAGTTCCTGGATCCGTTTCGCGCCGGCGCGCAGCTGCGCGGGCGTCGACACGTAGATGTAGTCGCCGTCGCCGAAATTGAGCGTGCCGCAGTCGAGCGTGCAGATCTCGGGCAGCAGCTCCTCGACGTGCACGAGCCGCGTGAGCCCGCCGACCAGATCGGTGCCCTTGCCGAAGCGCATCGGATCCTCGCCGGGACCGATCTCGAGATCGCCGCCCATGCCGGCCGTCAGGTTGATGATCACGTCGACGTCGGCCGAGCGGATCCGGTCGACCACTTCGCGATACAGGTTCGGGTCGCGGCTGCCGCGGCCCGTTTGCGGATCGCGCACGTGGCAGTGCGCGACCGTCGCGCCGGCCTTCGCGGCCTCGATCGCGGCGGCCGCGATCTCCTTCGGCGTGACCGGAATCGCCGGGTGTTTGCCGACCGTGTCGCCTGCGCCGGTGACCGCGCAGGTGACGATGACTTCATGGTTCATGCTGTATGCCTCGCTTGAAACGGGTTGTGTCGCATTGCGCGGAAATCGTTGCGCGCGGCGCGCGCGCCGGCCGTCACAGGCCGAGATACGCCTTCACCGCGGGCAGGCCGTCCTTGCCGTCGAACGTCTTCACGCCCGCGAGCCACGGATCGAGCACCTGCGGATTCTTCTTCAGATACGCCTTCGCGGCGTCGGCAGGCTTCGTCTTGTTCATCACGGCCTGCATCAGCTGGTTCTCGAGCTGCGTCGTGAAGCGCAGGTTCGTCACGAGCTTGCCGGCGTTCGGGCAGCGCGTCAGGAAGTCGGGCGCGGTCAGCGTGTAGACGCGCGCTTCGCCGTAGTTCGGCCCGAACGCCGCGTCGCCGCCGGACAGATAGTTCATGCTGATCTGGATGTTCATCGGGTGCGGTTCCCAGCCGAGGAACACGACCCACTTCTTCTCGCGGATCGCACGTTCGACCGTCACGAGCATGCCCGCCTCGCTCGACTCGACGAGCTTGAACCCGCCGAGCCCGTACTGGTTCGTGTCGATCATCTTCTGGATCGTCGCGTTCGCGCTGCTGCCCGGTTCGATCCCGTAGATCTTGCCGTCGAGTTCCGCGCGGTGCTTCGCGATGTCGTCGAACGTCTTGAGGCCCGCCTGATATTCGTAGCTCGGCACCGCGAGCGTCGCCTTCGCGCCGGATAGGTTCGGCGGTTCGATGACGTTGATCGACTTGCTGTCGAGGAACGGCTGCAGCTGCTTCTGCTGCACGGGCCACCAGTAGCCGAGCGACACGTCGAGCTGCTTGCTCTTCAGGCCTGCGAACGAGATCGGCACGGAAGAGATCGTCGTCGTCGGCTTGTAGCCGAGCGCTTCGAAGACGGTCGACGCGAGCGCCGTCGTGGACGTGATATCGGTCCAGCCGATATCGGCAAAGCGGACGTTGCGGCAGGAGGCGGCATCCGCATCGGCGTGCGCCGCCTGCATGAATGCGCCTGTCGTCAGCATGACCGCGGCCAGCGCGGCGATCTTCGTCGACTTCATGGTCTCTCCCGGTTCAACCGATGGGCCGCGGGTGCGCAGGATTGCGTCCCGGCCTGCATCGTGGACTCAAAAGTAACGAGCCATATTGGCGGCGAGAAGCCCGGCGGCGACCTATTCTTGACTGGCTGCGACTATGAGTGGAAACCACTATGTTGCGCCCGATGCTTGCCGCACGGCGGTTTGCGCGTGGTTTCCGCGGATGCGGGTTTGTTTGGATGCGGCGTCGGGCGATTTGCGGCGGGCGGTCCGTGTCGGGTTGCGGCGCCGCGTGCCTGCGCGGTGCGCGAAACGGCAGGGCGAAGACGGTCGGGGACCGCCGCCGGCATGCCGCGAGCGCGGCGTGCGGTGTGCGGCGCGACTGCTCAGAAGTTGTGCCGCACGCCCATCGTCAACGCCAGTTGCCGGTTGCCGTTCGCATTCGGCAGGTTCGGAATCTGCGCATAGTTGGCCGGCGCGCCCGTCGCCGGATCGCGACCGATGCCGTGCCCCGCGGCCTGCTGGAAGAAACCGACCGCATAAAGCGCCGTGCGCTTCGAGAGGTTGTAGGTCGCGCCGAGATTGACCTGATGGAAGGTCGGCGAGCCGCTCGCGTCAGTCTTCATCGCGTTGTAGATGTATGCGGCACCGAGTGTCAGCGCCGGCGACACCGCGAACGCCGCATTCACCTCGACGATGTCGAAGCGTGCGTCGGCGCCGTGCGAATGCGCGGCATCGGCAAAGTACCGGCTGTCGTCGAGCGTCGTATGCGTGTAGACGAGGCCGAGCGTCAGCGGCCCGATCGTGTACGCACCGCCCGCGCCGATCGCCGTCAACGATCGCGCGTTCTGCAGCGTGCAATACATCGCGGCCGGATTCGAGCACGCGAAATCGCCGATATAGCCGCTCGCGCCACCGAGTGCCGCGTCGAGCGGCCGGTTCAGATCGAGCACGCCCACGCCGAACGAGAACGGCGCGCGGTTGTAGCTCGCCGCCAAGGCCCAGCCGCGCCGCCGCGAGAAGTCGCCGGCCACGCCGCCGAACGAGAACGTGCCGCTGAACGAGAAACCCGCGAAGGTCGGGCTCGCGTACTGAATCGCGCTGTTCAGGTTGAGCGCCGCGTTCAGGTTGTCGACGTCGCCGATATGCGAGCCGTACAGCGTCGCCCACGGAATACTCGATGCGTACGGCGCGAGCGTCGTCGTGTACGAGTCGAACTGGCGGCCGACGGTGAGCGTGCCGTAGCGTTCGTTCGTCAAGCCGACCCACGCGTTCTGGTTGAACAGCGTACCGGCCTGCAGCGGGCTGCCGCTGCCGGTCCAGAAGCTGTTCTCGAGCTTGAACGTCACGGCCGTGCCGCCGCCGATGTCCTCGCTGCCCGTCAAGCCGAGGCGCGACGGCGCGAGATTGCCGCCGCCGAGCTGCACGGCGCGGCCGCCGCGCACGCTGCCGTCGGCGCTCGTCGTCTGCTGATCGTTCGTGTACGTGATGCCGGCATCGACGTCGCCATACAGCGTGACGCTGCTCGATGCCTGCACGCCTTGCGCGACGGCGAGCGCCGCCACCGCCGCCACGATCCGGCGCGGCGTCGTCAGACTGTTCATCGTCATCCCCCTGATCGATCGCGTTCGTGTCGCGCGCGACGGACTGCGCATGCATCGGCCTGCCGTCGCGCGGCGCACTGCTGAAGCGAGCGGGCACGCGCGCGCGTGCCGCAACGCTCACGCGTAGTTCATCATCACCGACTTCGTTTCCGTGTACTGGTCGATCACCGCGCGCCCGAGTTCGCGGCCGAAGCCCGACTGCTTCATCCCGCCGAACGGCATCGCGTTGTCGAGCAGCGAATGGCAGTTCACCCACACGGTGCCCGCCGCGATGCGCGGCACGAGCTTGTGCACGGCCGACAGATCGTTCGACCAGATGCTCGCGCCGAGCCCGTACGGCGTATCGTTCGCGAGCCGCACGGCCGTATCGATGTCGTCGAACGGCATCGCGACGAGCACCGGCCCGAAGATCTCCTCGCGCACGACGCGCATCGCATGCGTCGTGTCGACGAGCACGGTCGGCTCGACGAAGAAACCCGCGCCGTCGCGCGCGCGTCCGCCTGCGATCGCGCGTGCGCCTTCCTCGAAGCCGGACGCGATGTAGTCGCACACGCGCGCACGCTGCTTTGCCGACACGAGCGGCCCGATCTGCGTCGCCGGATCCATGCCGGGCCCGATCTTCAGACCGGCGGCAATCTGCGCGACGCGCTCCATCACGCGGTCGAATACCTTCGTATGGACGTAGGCGCGCGAGCCGGCCGTGCAAACCTGCCCCTGGTTGAAGAAGATCGCATTCGCGATGCCTTCGGCCGCCTTGTCGACGTCGACGTCGGGCAGCACGATGACCGGCGACTTGCCGCCCAGCTCGAGCGACATGCGCGTCATGTTGTCGAGCGCCGCGTGGCCGATCGCCTTGCCGGTCTGCGTCGAACCGGTGAACGCGATCTTGTCGATACGCGGATCGCGCGACAGCGCCGCGCCCGCCGTATGCCCGTAGCCGGCCACGATGTTGACGACGCCGTCCGGAAAGCCGGCGTCGCCGATCAGTTCGCCGAGCCGCAATGCGGTCAGCGGCGTATCTTCGGCCGGCTTCAGCACGACCGTGCAGCCGGTCGCGAGCGCGGGCGCAAGCTTCCATGCGGCCATCAGCAACGGAAAATTCCACGGAATGATCGCGCCGACCACACCGACCGGCTCCTTGCGCGTATAAGTGAACGTCTCGCTGCCCGGCAGATACGGCATGCCGGCGTCGATCACGCTCCCCTCGATCTTGGTTGCCCAGCCGGCCATGTAGCGAAAGCACTGCGCGGCCATCGCGACGTCGAGCCCTTGCGCGACGCTCACCGATTTGCCGTTGTCGAGCGATTCGATCTCGGCGAGTTCGCGCGCGTTCGCGTCGATGAGGTCGGCCAGCGTCAACAGCAAACGCTCGCGGTCGGTCGTCTTCGCGGCACGCCACGGGCCCGTATCGAAGGCGCGGCGCGCGGCCGCGACCGCGCGCTGCACGTCGCGCTCGTCCGCTTCGGGCACGCGCGCGAGCGTGCTGCCGTCGGCCGGATTGACGACCTCGATCGTGCGGCCCGACGCGGCGTCGCTCCACTCGCCGCCGATCAGCATGCGCTTCGGCTTCGCGAGGAAGGCGCGCGTGGCGTCGAGCAGCGCAAAGTTGTCGTTCGTCTCCATCCTGGTTCTCCTGGAATCGGTCACAGCCGTGAGTGGTTCAGTAGCGGTCGGCGACGCCGTCGATGCCGCGCTCGTGCAACGCGCGAACGAGCCGTGCGCGTACGGTCGCGACGTCGGACAAGGCGGGACGGCGATGCGCGGCGACTTCGTCGGCCGTATAGGGCTTGAAGTCGCGCGGCAGCGCATCGCGATTCATCGTCGTCAGCACCCAGTTCAATACGTCGGCCAGTTCCTGATCGGACAGCGTCGAATTCGATGCGCCGGGCACGCGCATCACGTACTCGCGTCCGGCCGGCACATGCGTGAAATAGCCGAGCGAATTCGCGAGCGGCGGCACCTTGCCGGGAATGCCGCCGCCCGTCGCCGTATGGCAGCCCATGCAGTTGAGTACCCAGTGCTGCCGCGCGCGCGCGGCATCGGCAACGTCGCCGGCCCATGCGTGCGCCGCCATCGCACACGCGGCGGCGGCAGACAGCCACCGTGCCGCGACGCGCGTGCCGACGCGACGCGCTGCGCCGCGGCGGCCCCGTGCACGCGCGGCAGTCACAGCCCCAGCCCCTTCGTCACCGCCGCGCGCTGGGCGTGCACGGCCGCGCCGTCCATCTCCTTCGCGCGCCCCGCGCGAATCTCGGCCGCGGTGAACGGCTTCGCATCGCCGTGCTGCACGCCGAGATCGAACACGATGTAGTTCAGCACGTGCGCGATATCGTCATCGCTCGCACTCGCAAACGACGGCATCTTGAAGTTGTAGTGTTTGTCGCGCACCGCGATCTCGCCGAACATGCCGTGCAGCAGCGTCGCGACGAGCTGCGCGCGACCCTGTTCGACCGTCGCGTACTTGCCCGGATAGTCGGTCAGCGGCGGCGCGAGGCCGTCCTGCCCCTTGCCGCCCGCCTGATGACACACCGCGCATTGCGCATCGAACAGGCTCTTGCCCGCCGGGTAGTGCACGGCCTGCTGCGCGCCGGCCGCACCGGGCCACGCGAATGCGACGGACGCCGCCACGCATGCGGCCCCCCACTTACTTGCATCGATCGCCTTCATTGCTTTGCCGCTCCCAGCAGGACCGAAACCGAACAGTGATAGTTCGAGTTGCCGTTCGCCATGCACCAGTTGATGTCGTTGTTCAGCGACAGCTTGTACAGCGGCTTCTCGCGCTCGTTGCGATTGCAGAAGCACTTGCCGCACGAGGTTTTCCCGCAGCAGTCGTTGTACGACACGATGTAGTCCGACCCGTCGTGCGGATTGCGGCAGGTGCCGATCCACGTGATCGGCGACGGCGTCGTGCCGGGCGGGCAGCTGCTCGACGTACCGCCGCAGCAGCTGCAGAGCCACCCGTCGATCGCGCAGTATTTCCAGTAGTCGCAGCTCGTCGGATCGTCGCTCGCGCCCGAGGCGGCCGCGCCGCCGGCACTCGACGCGCCGGACGCCGCATCGACCGCATACGCGGTGCGATCGACGGGCAACAGCGGCAGCATCGCGGATCCGACGAGCACCTTGCCGAGCTTCGCCATCGCGCTGCGCCGCGAGCTGTGCTGCGCGACGCCGCGCGCGGAGCGCTCGAACCATGAATCAAACAGCCCCATCTCGTTGTTCTCCCGTGACGTTGAAAAAGGTCCGGTCGCTCACGCGTGCTGCGCGTGCGCTTCGTGGCCGTGACGATCGCGATCGCCGTGCACGAACTGCTGCAGCGATGCGACGCCGCGCTCCTTCGCTTCGAACAGGCTCTCCAGATGCTCGCGCGTATTGACGAGCCCCTTTGCGCGCACCGTGCCCGTTTCGTCGAGCAGCACCGCGTAGGGCAGCTTGCCGATCTGATAGGCGAGGCCGAGCTCCTGCGACAGCACGTACGGGAAGCGTGCGAGGTCGTGCTTCTGCGCGAAGCGCGCATGCTCGTCGCGATCGCCGTCGCTGGCGAGCACGATGTCGACCGGCGTCGTTTCGCTCGCCTGCAGCGACGGCAGCAGCGGCAGCAGCTTCTTGCACACCGGGCAAGTCGGCGACAGGAAGAACAGCAGCGTCGAGCGGCCTGCCGTGTCGATGCCGCCGACCTTCACGCGCGTGCCGCGAATGTCGGTCAGCTCGAACGTCGGCGCGATTGCACCGACGGCCGGCCCCTTGTCGATCATCAGTGCGCCGGCCGGCATGATCCGTTCGTACAAGATGCCGATCTGACGGACGAGCGCGAGACAGATCGCGCCGAGCGCGACGACGGCAACCCACAACAGGGCGGTGGAAACGGCGAGAGCGGTTTGCATCATGAATTCCTCATAGCGGTCAGGCGCGGTACGTTGGCGAGCAGCACGTCGACGATGAGCAGCGCGCAGACGATCAGCGGTACGGAAAAGAACAGCGTCAGATAGTCGAACCACACGACGGCGCGTGTGTCCGGTGCGAGCAATGCCGTCGCGATCAGCGCGACGATCAGCAGCACACGCGCGACATGCAGCCAGCCGATGCGGCGCGGCGCGGCGGCGCCCGACGCGTTGGCGCCCGGCACGGCGCGGACGCCGGCAAGCCCGGTGCAGCCGCAGTCGATGTCGGTGCGGCCGCGCAGGATGTTGGCGGCGAGCGCGGCAGCGAACGCGATCAGCAGCGCGATCAGGCCGATCGCGGCGGCCGTACGCGTATCGCGGAACAGCAGCGCGGCGGCGCCGAGCGCTTCGGCAAGCGGGATCGCGAGCGCGGCCGGCGCGACGAGTGCGTCGGGCAACAGCCGGTAGCCGGCCACCGCGTCACGGAACGCAACCGGCGCGCGCAGCTTCGCAACCGCGCCGAGCAGCACGACGGCGGCTGCGCCGGCCTGCGCGCTGGTGGCGAGTACGGGATCGATCTTCATCGCGGCCTCACGGGTTGACGAGCAGCGTCGACGTGTTGCCGATCTGCTTCTCGACGTGCTGCAGCTTGCCGCTGCGCGCGTCGATCACGACGAGATCGGACGTCGCCGTCAGCCCGTAAAGCAGCGGCGCATCGTCGTCGCTCACCTGGATCGACACGAGCGGCTCGACCTTCTGCTGCGCGAGATCCCAGCGCGCGATGCGCTGCTTCGTCTTCAGGTCGTACGCCCACACCTGCGTGCCGGGATCCTTGTGCGAGTGCGCGTCGCCCTGGTGCATCAGCACGTAGTAGCGGTCGAGCTTCGCGTGCACCGCGGTCTGCTGCATGCCGCCCGGACGCCATCCTTGCGCGCGCTCCGCATCGCTCAGCAGCGACCACGGCCGGCCGAACGACGGCTGATCGCCGCTGAAGTCCGCACGCCGCACGTTGCCGCCGAACGTCGTGAACAGATAGCCGCCGCGATACGGCGACGCATTCACGAATGCGGGGTCGCGATCGACGTCGATGAACGCATCCGACATCGTGCGCTTCACTTCGTGGCCGTTCGCGTCGAGCATGACCGTCAACGCCTTGCCGCTTTCGCAGAGCGAAGTAAAGCGATCGTTCGCGCTCGGATACGCGAGCACGCAGGCGGCCGTGTCGATTTCGGAGAGCACCTTCTTCGAGACCGCGTCGATCACCGTCACCGATGCAGCGGGCGTGATGTTCGCGACGTACAGCCGCTTGCCGTCCGCGCTGAACGCAGTGTTGTACGGCGACGGCACGTGCTGCGCATGCTTTGCCGGAATCGCGATCTCGCCGGCATGATCGAGCGTCGTGTTGTCGGTCAGCTCGACGACGTCCGTGCGCGCGCCGTGCGAGCCGCGCGAGAAGTAAGTCGTCGCGACGTAGCTGGTCTTGTGATCGGGCGAAATCGCCAGGCCGGGCGCGAAGCCCGCGTCGATCTGGCCGAGCAACTTTTTCGCATCGGCGTCGTAGACGTAGATGCGTCCGTCGGTCATCGACGGCATCGAGATGTCGACGATGTAGATCTCGTGCGGATGCCATGGCGGCATCTTCTGCACGATCAGTTCCTCCGGTTTCTCTGCTGCGTGCGCGCCGCCGGCCGATGTCGCAGCGAGCGCCAGCGTCGCTGCGAGCGCCGCGGCTCGTCGCGTTGTCCTCATGTCGCCTCCAGTCGGAAAATCGTGTGATGTGGGGCGACTGTAGTTCGACAATAAATCGCGTCAGCACCCGGACCGGCAACGCGTGCGTGCCGATTCGGGATATTGGAAAACCGCCTGAAAGCCGCGCGTCGCGCGCACGCTCCGACCCTCGGCACGCCGCGCCCGGAATAACCCTCGGCCTTATTGCGCCGGTCGGTCGGCCGGTTTAATCTTGCGCCGTTTGCACGCTACCGGGAGGCGCTGTGTTGGTGTTTCACCAGACGTTCGACGACGCAGACCGACATGCGGAGGCGCTGCGCGGCTGGAATCAGCGCTACGACCAGATCGGGCCGGGCGCGTATCGCAGCGCGGTCAAGCATCTGGCGCTCGAGGGCCTCGAGCTGTTTCAGGAAACCGCGAACGTCCGCATCACGCAGCGCGGCTGGCTGCCTGCCGGTCACACCGTGTTCGGCATGCCGCTCGCCGGCGCCGGCGCATTCGCGTTCGGCGGCGCGCGCATCGAACGCGGCACCATCGTGCTGGCGCGAGGCGGCGCCCCTTTCGAATTGCATTCACCCGACGACATGTCGCTGATCGGCGTGCTCGTCGATGCGGCGCTGATGGCGCAGATCGAGGAGGCCGCCGAGTTGCGCATCGACGAACGCACGCTGCGGCGCGGCGTGATCGATCTGCCGATGGCCGCGCGCATGCGCGCGGGCGTGCAGCTCGCGACGCTGCTCGAGCGCGCGCTCGCCGCGCCGGACGCGCTGCGCGACGCGCGCATGCAGTGCGAGTTGCGCGGCGAAGTGGGCAACGTGCTCGTCGATCTGCTCACGTACTGGATGCCCGACGCGTCCAGCGGCCTCACGCAGGCGTGCCGCGCCGACATCGTGCGGCGCGTGCACGACTACGTGATCGCGCATCCCGAAGCGCCGGTCGACATCCTGAGCCTGTGCGCGCAGTTGCGCGTGAGCCGCCGCACGATGCAGAACAGCTTTCAGTCGGTCGTGCAGACGAGTCCGCTCAACTACGTCCGCTCGCTGCGCCTCGCGCAGGTGCGCCGGATGCTGCTCGATACGCGGCAGTCCGATCTGTCGATCGCCGATGCCGCCGCGCACTGGGGCTTCATTCATCTCGGGCATTTCGCGAACGCCTACAAGGCGCAGTTCGGCGAATTGCCGTCGACGACGCAGCGCCGCTCGGCGCGCGGTGCAAAATCGCACTGAGCCGGCCCGAAACCCGCGATAATCTGCGGCAGGCCGTTCTGCCGTCGCGGCCGCGCCCCGCACGCGACCTTTCGTCGACTTCTTCCTACGCTCCGATGCCCGAGGATTTCCACTTCCTGCTGCTGCCCGGCTTTTCCGCGCTCGGCTTCATGTCCGCGGTCGAGCCGCTGCGCGTCGCGAACCGGTTTCGCACCGAGCTTTACCGTTGGCACGTGCTGAGCATCGACGGCGGGCCCGTGCGCGCGAGCAACGGCATCCCGGTCGCTGCCGAAGCCGCTTGCGCGGACGTCGAGCGCGTCGATACGGTCTTCGTCGTGGCCGGCTTCGAACCGCTCGCCTGCTACACGCGCGCGCTCGGCGACTGGTTGCGCCGGCAGCATCGCCACGGTGCGACGCTCGGCGGCATCGATACGGGCAGCTTCGTGCTCGCGGAAGCCGGGCTGTTCGACGCGTCGCAGCCGCTGACCGTGCACTGGGAAGCGCTTGCCGCGTTCCGCGAGCGCTATCCGCGGCTGAAGGCGACGCAGGAGCTGTTCGAAATCGACGCGCGCCGCATCACGTGCGCGGGCGGCACCGCGTCGATCGACATGATGCTCGACCTGATCGGCCGCCGGCACGGCGCCGAACTCGCGGCCGTGATCTCCGAACAATTCGTCGTCAGCCGGATCCGGCAGCGCTCGGACAGCCAGCGGCTCGAGATCGCCGCGCGCTACGGCGTGCACAACCGCAAGCTGATCCAGGTGATCGGCACGATGCAGCGGCATATGGAGAACCCGCTCGGCTCCGACGCGCTCGCGCAGGAAGTGTCGATCACGCGCCGCCAGCTCGAACGGCTGTTCAGCGCGACGCTGAACGACACGCCGACGCGCTTCTATCAGAACCTGCGGCTCGACCGCGCACGCGAACTGCTGCAGCAGACGGACATGAGCATCACGTCGGTGTGCGTCGCGTGCGGATTCGAATCGCCGTCGCATTTCTCGCGCGCGTATCGCGCGCGGTTCGGGACGAGCCCGCGCAACGACCGGTGCGCGACGCGCTGAAGCGGCCGGCGCTCGCCCGGCGTTCCGGCATCGGCGCCGGCACGCATGGCGGCCCGGCTACAATCGCCGTTCGACCCGCAACCGATGGACGGCTTTCCCGATGACCGACGCTTCCCGCTCTCCCGACGCGCTGTCGCCCGATCGCGTCACGACCGCATTCGACCTGCCCGGCCATACGACGGTACGCGCGCTCGGCGTCGCGCAAGGCATCGTCGTGCGCTCGCGCTCGATCGTCGGCACGTTCGGCGCGTCGCTTCAGACGCTGTTCGGCGGCAACATCACGCTCTATACGTCGCTATGCGAAGAAGCGCGCCAGCACGCGTTCGACAAGATGCTCGACGACGCACGCCGGCTGGGCGCGAACGCCGTCGTCGCGATGCGCTACGACTCGACCGAGATCGGCTCGGGCGTCACCGAAGTCATCTGCTACGGCACGGCCGTGCAGGTCGCGCCCGACGCGGGTCGCTAGCGCCGGCTCGAAGCAATACGCGCCGGGCGCTTCAGACGCTCGCCGTGCACACGATCGCGACGATCGAGCCGACCACGAGCAGCGCACCGACCGTCTTGCGCTTGTTGAGCCCCGTCCACAGCAGCACGCCGGTCAGCGACAGCAGGATCAGCGCGCCGGCCAGCGTATCGACGAGCAGCACCCAGCCGATGCTCATGCCGACGCCCTTGTGCAGGTTCGTCAGCCACGCAAGCGTGCCGTTGCCGGTACGCTTGAGCGTGATCGCGTCGCTGCCGACCCAGTAGTCGACCGCGACGTTCTCGCGCGGCGACGCGAACACGAGCTGCCAGTGCTCGGGCTGCACGGTCTCGCGATCGCCCCATGCGACCGGATGCGCGGGTTCCTGCTGCACGCGGCCCATGCGCGCCGGCAGATGCAGATCCGGTTGCGTACGCAACCACCTCGCAAGTTCGCGCGGCGACGCGGGCGCCGGGACGGGCACCGCGAGCCGCAGCGTGTCGACGCGCGGCGCGCCGGTCTGGATGCGCAGCGGCGGCGCACGATGATTCAGCAGGAAGCCGGTCGTGCCGAACAGCAGCCCGAGCGCCGCGCCCCAGAGCCCGACCCAGCCGTGTATCTTGCGCAGCCATTGGAGGAATGTGCCGCGACGCGAGCGCGCGCTGCCGGTCCGCGCGCCGGGCGCCGTCCGCGACACGGGCGTCGCTGCAATTTCGACAGAATCGATCACGCTCACATCTCGCTCCAGATTCGCAAAAGGTTGTGGTAGCAGCCGACGAGGCTGCGGCATGCCTGCGGATCGGCGCCACCGGCATTGAGCCGCTGGATCGCCGTATCCATGTCGAACAGCAGCGCGCGCTGCGCATCGCTGCGCACGAGGCTCTGCACCCAAAAGAAGCTCGCGACGCGCACGCCGCGCGTGACCGGCGTGACCTGATGCAGGCTCGTCGCCGGATAGACGATCATGTCGCCGGCCGGGAGCTTCACCTGCTGCACGCCGTACGCATCCTCGATCACGAGTTCGCCGCCGTCGTATTCGTCGGGCGCGGACAGGAACAGCGTGACCGACACGTCGGTGCGCAGCTTCACGCCGTTCGGCAGCACGCGCACCGCGCCGTCGACGTGGCTGCCGAACGTCATCCCGCCTTCGTAACGGTTGAACAGCGGCGGATAGACCTGATTCGGCAGCGCCGCGCTGATGAAGAGCGGATGGCGCTCGATCGCCGCCAGGATCACGTCGCCAAGCTCGCGCGCGATCGGCGAATGCTCGGCGATCTGCTGGTTGCGCTTGACCGGCGCGCCCGTATAGCCGGCCGTCGCGCGGCCGTCGACCCACGCGTCGCCCGCCTGGTCGAGCCGGCCGCGGATCATGCGGACCTGTTCCGGCGTCAGCACGTTCGGAATGTGTACAAGCATCGTTTCACCTGTTTCGTCGATTGGCACGCCGGCCGCACCGCCGCTCAGAACCGGTAGTCGAGCGTCGCGAGGAACGTGCGCCCGATGCCCGGCACCGCGCGCCCGCCGTCCGACTGGATCAGCGCATCGTAATAGAACTTGTCGGTCAGGTTCAGCACGTTGAGCCGCAGATCCCACCGCTTCGCGTGATACGCGGCCGTCGCATCCCAGCGCGTGTAGCCGCCCACCTGCACGTAGTTCGTGTTGGCCGCATAGCGCCCCGACATGTAGGTCGGGCCGCCGCCGATTTCCCAGTGCGGCGTGAACGCGTACGTGGTCCACAACGTCAACGTGTTGCGCGGCGTATTCGCGAGCGTTTTGCCCTGCGTGCCGTCGCGCGCACTGAGGATCGTGCCGTTCATGTACGTGTAACTGCCGAACACCTGCCACTTCGGCGTGATATGGCCCGTCACGCTCGCCTGGAAGCCGCGCACGCGAATATCGCCTTCGAGCAGGTATTCGCCCGTCGACGTCTGCGTGCGTGCATTGCTCTTCTCCTGCTGGAACAGCGCCGACGTGACCGACAGGTTGTCGTTCAGCAGATCCCACTTGCCGCCGACCTCGTACGACTTCGTGTGTTCGGGCGACAGGTTCTGCGTGTTGTTCGTGACCGTCAGCGTCTCGAGCGACGGGTTGAACGACGTGCCGTACGAGAAGTAGTACGACTGCGATTCGGTCGGCTGATAGATCACGCCGGCACGCACGCTCGTGAAGTTGTTCGTCTGCGACGCGTAGCCGGGCGCGCTGATCGTGTTCGCGAGATGCGCGCGGAAGCGATCCCAGCGCAGCCCGCCGACGAGTTTCCAGTCGCGGCCGATCGATACCGTGTCGTTCAGATACGCGGCGAGCGTCGTCGCGCCCGATTCCGCGTGGTTGGCCGGCGTCTGCCGCGCGTTCGCCGCGCTCGACGACAGATATGCGGGATCGATCAGCGACAGGATCGGTAGCCCGCTGCGCGTGTATGCCTGGTTCGTATAGCTGTCGTGGCCGACTTCGATGCCCGCGATCAGGTCGTGCTTGACGAAGCCCGTGTCGAACTTGAAATGCGCCATCGTATCGTTGTCGATCGAATGGTTTTCGATCACGCGATCGTGTCTCGCGAGCCGCACGTACAGCGCCGACATCGGCAGCGACGTGTAGTTGCCGTTCGTCAGCGCGGTGCTCGACGACAGCGGCCCCGTCAGCACCGCGTTCGCGGCCGTCTCGCGCGCGTCCGTCATCGAATGCGAGAACGACGTGCGGTTGCTGATCGTCAGCGCGTCGTTCACGCGATGATCGATCCGCGCGGACACCGTCTGCACGTCCTGGATCGTGCGGTCGTCGGTCAATCCGTAGAACGTGTGCTTCGATACGGGCGCCGGATGGCCGTTCACGGCGAGCACGCCGTAATCGGGCATGTCGTAGTTGTGCTGGATCAGCGCGGACAGCGTGATCTCGGTCGGCGTGCCGATGCCGAAGCGCAGTTCCGGCGCGATCCCGTAGTCCTTGTTTTTCATCACGTCGCGCGTCGAGCCGAGCGACTGGCCGAACGCGTTGATGCGCAGCGCCGAGGTCGCGCCGAGCGGCCGGTTCAGATCGACGCTCGTGCGATAGCGGTCGTCAGTACCGATCGTCGTCGACACTTCCGCCGACGGCTTCAGGTTCGCCTTCTTCGATACCTGGTTGATCACGCCGCCCGTCGAGCCGCGCCCGAACAGCATCGAGGACGGTCCGTACAGCACCTCGACCGCATCGAGATCGAAGGTGTCGCGGTAGTACTGGTTGCGATCGCGAAAGCCGTCGAGATAGATGTCGTTCTGCGCGGTGAAGCCGCGCAGGTTGATGTTGTTGCCGATCTGCCCGCCTTCCGCGCCGCCGATCGTGATGCCCGGCGCATTGCGCAACGCATCCTGGAACGACGTGAGCCCCTGCGACTCGATCAGCGCCTTGTTGATCACCGTGACCGACTGCGGAATGTCGCGCAGTGCGGTCGGCGTCTTCGCGCCGACCGTCGAGCGCTCGGCCTGGAAGTCCTGCTGCACGGCTTGCCCGGATACGCTGATCGTCGGTAGCGCGTCGCGCACGGCGCTGGAAGCGGCCGGCGCCGTATCGCCGGGCGAGGCCGCAGCGGGCGAAGCGTCGACACGCGCACTCTGTGCGACGGCGGGCGAAGCAATAGGCAAGGCAAAGGCCAACGCGAGCGCGCTCGCGAACGGGGTCCTGTTCGGCATGGTAATTCAGTGTGGATGAACCGGCCGCGTGGACGCGCGGCGATACGCGCGCACGAGGCACGATGCGTTGGCTTGCCGGCCGCGGACGCTCGGAATCAGCGCCGACGAGGCTGGCTGGCTACGGTGGACAGGTGACCGGCGGCAGCGCCGCGGCGGTCATGCAAATGAGAATCGGTATCATTCCATGTATTTCTTTTTGTTTCAATTGATAACCGCATCATCAGACGAAAGCGAGTTGTTTCGGAAAATTACAGAAAGGGAAGCGTAATTTAAATAATGTTTTTGCAATGATCGCGCATCGATTCATCCGACGAAATGATCGCGTCAGCCTTGACCAGCAAGGCTTTGACGCATATGCCGTTTTGAATTCCACCCGCGCACCCGAAAGCTTCCGACAACTTTCTGCCGAATCGACATTCCGCATTCAGCTGCATGCGTTTTTTATCGGTCGGAAGATTGCACGGGCTGAAAATGTTGTTGATTCGACAGAAACAAGAAGGCAATTTGAAATAAACCGCACGCAATATGTCCGCGGCCGTCGCCGCACCCGTTACTCGCGCGCATTACCGATCGCGTTCGAGCGACGTCATGTTGCGCAGCGTCGGAAAGAGCCGCATCCACGCGAGCGCGACCGCGATCGTGGCCGCGCCGCCGACGACGATCGCCGCGGGCGCGCCCCACCACGCAGCCGTAACGCCCGATTCGAATTCGCCAAGCTGGTTCGACGTGCCGATGAACAGCGCATTGACGGCGCTGACGCGGCCGAGCATGTCGTCGGGCGTGCGCAGCTGCACGAGCGACAGCCGCACGACCACGCTGATGACGTCGGACGCGCCGAGTGCCGCGAGCGCGACGAGCGACAGCACGACATGCCGCGACAGGCCGAACACGATCGTCGCGATGCCGAACGCGATCACGCCGCCGAACATTGCACGGCCCGGCCGTGCCTTCAGCGGAAAACGCGTGAGCCAGAGCGTGCCCGCGAGCGCGCCGACCGCGGGCGCCGCGCGCAATGCGCCGAGCCCCCACGGCCCGACCTGGAGGATGTCGCGCGCATAGATCGGCAACAGCGCGGTCGCACCGCCGAACAGCACCGCGAACAGATCGAGCGACAACGCGCCGAGTATCGCCGGCTCGCGCCGGATGAACGCGATGCCGGAAAACACCGAGCGCAGCGTCACGGGCTCGCGCGCGGGCGGCGCGCTGCGCAGCGGAATCGTGCCGCTCAGCAGCGCGGCGATCGCGAACGCGGCGACGCTCGTGCCGAACGCGACCGGCGCACCGAGCCCGTACAACAGCCCGCCGAATGCCGGCCCGAGAATCTGTGCGGCCTGATTCGCGGAGGTCGACAACGCAGTCGCACGCGGCAGCTCGGCGCGCGGCACGACGGCCGGCAGCAGCGACGATACCGACGGCGACTCGAATGCGCGCGCGGTGCCGACGATCGCCGCGAGCGCATAGACGCCCGGCGCGGCGAGCCACCCTTGCGCGGCGCCGAGCAGAAACACGCCCGCGGCAAGCGCCTCCACGCTTTGGCAGATCGTCGCGATGCGCCGCCGGTCGAAGCGGTCGGCGACCTGCCCGACGACGAGCGTCAGCGCGAACATCGGCACGAACTGCGCGAGGCCGACGAGGCCGAGCGCGAACGCGCTGTGCGTGAGCGCGTACACGTACCAGCCGATCGCGACCGACAGGATCTGGAAAGCCAGCGACGACATCACGCGCGTGCCCCAGAACCGCCGGAACGGGGCGTGACGAAACAGATTGGCGGGCAGTTCGGAAGCGGTGCGGGCGTCGGGCAACGGAGCGGTCATCGATATCTCGGCTGGGCGGCACGGCGTGCCGCCGACCGCTTGGCCGGACGGCCCGATCGCGGCCAAGCCGCGATGATATGACAAATGCGCGCGCGCAGCCGGCCCGCCGTGCGCGCCGTGCCGCGCACATAAAAAAAGCGCGAACCGCAGTTCGCGCGAAAGAGAGACCTCGCTGAAGACGTCGAACGAGCCGGTGCGCCGGTCAGAACGAATGCCGCATCCCGATGCGCACGTCGGCCTGCGTCTGCGTCGTGGACGGCGTGAAGCTGTAGCCGATCACCGCATCGACACCCTGCGATGCACGCAGGTAGTCGCCCGAGATGTACACGTCGGTGCGCTTCGACAGCAGGTAATGCAGGCCGGCCGTGCCCTGGTTCCAGTGGTGGCCTTCGAAGCGCGTGTGCTGATAGCCGGCGATGAAGCTCAGTGCCGGCGTGAACTGATACAGGCCACCGCCTTCGTACACCTGCATGTGCGACGACTGGCCGAAGCCCTTGATCGTCGTGTACGAGTAGTTCGCATCGAGCGTCAGCTTGCCGATCGTATAGCTTGCGCCGACGCCGAACGTGCCCTGGCTGTCGACGTTCATCGCCGTGTTCGCGAACAGGTCGGTCCGCTGGCCGGTCGCCGGATCGACGGTCACCGTCTGCTGGCCGAGGAACGTGTGCGTGCCGATCATCGCGTACGGATCGAACGCATAGATGCCGTTCGGGTTGTTCAGGCGCGTGTAGGCCGCGCCGATCGAGAAGTCGCCCTTCGTGAAGCTGGCGCCCGCGCTCCATGCGCTGTTGCGGTGGAAGTTGCCGGCGACGTTGCCGAACGAGTACATCGCGCCGAACTTGAAGCCGCTCAGGTCGCTCGACAGGAACTTGACGGAGTTGGGCAGGCGATCGCCGTTGAAGCGGTCGAAGTCGCCCTGGTGGATCGCGTAGCCGCTGCCCCACGCGGAGATGTTGTAGATCGACACGAGCTCGTTGGTGATGTCGAGCTGATTGCCGAACGACAGCGTACCCCAGTTGTTCTGCAGGCCGACGTAGGCCTGGCGGCCGAATTCGGCGCCGCCGAAGCCGAGCTGCCCGTTGCCGAGACGGAAGCCGCTTTCGAGCGCGAACACGGCCTTCAGGCCGCCGCCCAGATCCTCGGTGCCCTTCAGGCCGAAGCGGTTTCCATATGCGACGCCGTCGTCGAACTTGAACACGTGCGAGCCGCCGGTGTTGTTCACGTACGTGACGCCTGCGTCGATGATCCCGTACAGCGTCACGCTGCTTTGTGCATGACCGATCGCGGGAACACACGCCGCGCATGCGAGCGCGACTGCCACGGCAACTTTCGATTGCTTCATTGTCGACCACCCTCCCTGACCCGTTCGATGGAAATAACCGCTGGTCCGGCGCGCGCCGCGATACGCCGGCTCAGGGTTGATATGTAATTCGGTAAATCGGATGGCTTCGGTATTTCGTTTTCCGCAATAGCGCAGCCATGGCCGAAAAATACAAACCCATATTTCCTGCGACCCGTCTGAACGCGACACCAAATGGTCTCGTTGCGACCGCTCGGGAAAACACGGATGCCGCGCGGCACGGTGCAACCGGCCGGCCGCGCAGCCGATCAATGGCCGTCCAGCGCCGCGCGCACGGCCGGCAGGCCCGGTGCGCCGGTAGCCGTCGTCACGCCGTCCAGCCAGCCGGCGACGAGCGACGGGTCGGCCTTCAGCGCGTGTTGTGCGGCGAGCGCAGGCGACGTCTTCTTTTCCAGCATGTCGGCGATCATCCGGTTCTCGACATCGACCGAGAACGTCATTTGCCGGAACAGGCGCGCGAGGTTCGTGCACTGATCGGCGAAGCCGGCGCGGGTCACCGTGTTGACCGTCGCGCCGCCGTAGTTCGGGCCGAAATATGCGTCGCCGCCGGAGAGGTATGTCAGCTTGAACTTCGTGTTCATCAGGTGCGGCTCCCACGCGAGGAACACGATCCAGCGCTTGTCGCGCACCGCGCGCTCGACCTGCGTGAGCATCCCGGTCTCGCTCGACTCGACGAGCGACCAGTTCGCCGGGCCGAGCGCATGGTCGGACAGCATCCGCTTGATGTTCTGGTTCGCCGGCGCGCCGGGCTCGATCCCGTAGATCTTGTCGCCGAAGCGATCCGCGTAGCGTGCGAGATCGGCGAACGTATGAACACCGGCCGCCGCGACGTAGTCGGGCACCGCGAGCGTGAACTTCGCGCCGCTCAGATTCGCGTGCAGCACGTCGATCGATTTCTCGTCGACGAACGGCTTCACGAGCGGCGCCTGCGCCGGCATCCAGTTGCCGAGGAATACGTCGACCTGCCCTTTCTTCAGCCCCTGATACGTGATCGGCACCGACAGGTTCGCCACGTCCTGCCGATAGCCGAGCGCCTTCAGCACGACGCCCGCCATCGCGTTCGTCGCGTCGATGTCGGTCCAGCCGGGCGCCGCCATCCGCACGTCGCGGCACGTCTGCGGTTCGGCCGCGTGCGCGGCCGTCATGCACGCGGCCGCGGCGAGCGCCGCACCGATCCGGATTGCTGCATTGCATTGCCGTTGCCGTTTCATCGTCCGCTTCCTCCGTCGTTTGTCAGTGATCGCGATGCGATACGTTCAGTGCCCGACGCGCGGAAAGCGCGCCATCGCTTCGAGCGTGTCGAGTTCGATGTGATTGCGCATATAGCGCTGGCTCGCATCGGTGAAAGGCTGCCAGTCCCACGGCTGGATCCGGCCTTGCGTCGTCGCCGCGTAATGAAAGCGGCGGCGACGCTGGCTCGCGCGCACCTGCCGGTCGAGTTCCGCCAGGTTCCAGCGCCGTGCCGCTTCCGCGCGGAAGGCAGCGAGCACGTCGGCCGCCTCCGGCGCGCCCGCGAGATTCGTCAGTTCGCGCGGATCGTCGGACAGGTTGTACAGCTGCTCCGGATCGGCCGGGCAATGCACGTACTTCCAGTCGCCGCGCCGAATCATCACGATCGGCGCGATCGCGCCTTCAGCCAGATATTCGCCGAGCGCGACATCGTGTGCGGCCGTGCCGCGCAGATGCGGGACGAGACTGGCGCCGTCCACCGCGTCGGGCCAGCCGCCTTCCGGCGTCGCGTTCGCGAGTTCGACGAGCGTCGGCAGCAGATCGAGATGCGACACGGGACCGCGCACGCGCGCCGCGTCGAAGCGGTGCGGCGCATGGACGATCAGCGGCACGCGACAGCCGCCTTCGAAGAACGTCATCTTGTACCAGAGCCCGCGCTCGCCGAGCATGTCGCCGTGATCGGACGTGACGATCACGATCGTGTCGTCGGCGAACCCGCACTGCTCGAGCGCCGCGAGCACACTGCCGAACTGCGCGTCGACGTACGACGTCGCGCCGTAGTAGGCGCGTCGCGCCGCGCGGATCTGCGCCTCGCTCGGCGGCGTGCGGTCGTTCTCGCAGACGAAGCGCAGCCGCTGCGAATGCGGATCGCTGTCCGATGCGCCGAGCCGCACGGCCGGCATGTCGATCTCGTCGTCGCTGTACAGATCCCAATATTCGCGCGTGATCGCATACGGGTCGTGCGGGTGCGTCAGCGACATGACCATGCAGAACGGCCGTTCGTCGCGGCCCGCTGCGCGCTCGCGCGCGACGTCGTACAGCTTCTGCTTCGCGGCGAACGTCACTTCGTCGTCGAAGTCCAGCTGGTTCGTGCGCACGCACGGGCCAGCATCGAGCACCGAGCTCATGTTGTGATACCAGCTCGGCCGCTCCGTCGGGCGGTCCCAGTCGGGCACCCAGCCGAAGTCGGCCGGGTAGATGTCGGTGGTCAGCCGCTCCTCGAAACCGTGCAGCTGGTCGGGGCCGCAGAAGTGCATCTTGCCGGACAGCATCGTCCGATAGCCGGCCGCGCGCAGGTAGTGCGCGAACGTCAGCGTTTGCGCCGGCAATTCGGCGGCGTTATCGTAGGCGCCGATCCCGGACGGCAGCTTGCCGGTCAGCAGCGAGAAGCGCGACGGCGCGCAGAGCGGGCTTGCGCAGTAGGCGGCGTCGAACACCACGCCTTGCGCGGCGAGCCGGTCGAGCGTCGGCGTGCGCGCGACGCGGTTGCCGTAGGCCGGCAGCGCGAACGGCGTCAGCTGGTCGGCCATCAGGATCAGGATGTTGGGAGTCGGGTTCGTCATCGGCGGTCGTGAGGAAATCGCTGTTCGAATGGAACGGATCGACGCGCAGGCAGCGGCGCATCCGGCATCGCGGACGCAGCCTGCAGAAAGTGCCGCGCGCAGCGGCCGCGACTGGCTAGAATCGCGGAAGGCCTTGCGCGGCGCGGTGCCGCGCCGTCGGATGCACTATCTCCCGCCCGAATTCGCGCGGGAAGGCGTCCGGCTCTTATGGGGCCATTAGAGGGACTTATGTCGAAACCGGAACCGTTACCGTCGATGCAGGCGTTGCGCGCGTTCGAGTCGGCCGCGCGGCTCGCGAGCTTCACGGCCGCTGCGCGCGAGCTCGGCTCCACACAGCCGGCCGTCAGCCAGCAGGTGTTTCAGCTCGAGGCCGAGCTCGGCGTGCCGCTCTTCGAGCGCAGCCCGCGCGGCGTCACGCTGACGGCCGACGGCGAATGCCTGTACGAGGCCGTCCGGCTCAGCCTCGACACCCTGCGCGGCGCCACCGCCACGCTGCGCGCGCGCCGCGAGCACGGCACGCTGACGATCGTCACCGACTTCGGTTTCGCGACGTACTGGCTGATGCCGCGCCTTGCGGGGCTCAAGCGCGTGATGCCCGACGTCGACGTGCGCGTGGTCACGTCGCAGGACTACGACGCGCAGCGCGACCATGCCGACATCGCGATCCTGTTCGGCGACGGCCACTGGCCGTCGTGCACGGCCGCAAGGCTGTTTGCGGAGTCGGTCACGCCCGTCTGCTCGCCGGCGTTCCGCGATGCGCATCCGCACGTCTCGCGGCCCGAGCATCTGGCTGCGCTGCCGCTGCTGCACGTGCAGCCGACGCGCCCCGAGCGCTGGCTGTCGTGGGCCGGCTGGTTCGACGCGCACGGCCTCGACGCGCAGGCCGCGGCGCGCGGCGTGACGTTCAACAGTTACGCGCTCGTGATTCATGCGGCGCTGCTCGGCGAAGGCGTGGCGCTCGGCTGGTCGCCGCTCGTCGACGAGCTCGTCGCGGCCGGCCAGCTCGTGAAGCTCGTCGACGCGCCGGTCGTCACGTCGCGCGGTTATTTTCTGGTACGGCCGCCGCAGCGGCCGGAGCCGGACGCGACGCATGTGTTCCGGCGGTGGCTGCTCGATGCGTGTGCGGGGGCGGGGGCGGGCGTGTAAACCCTGCGCCGCTCCCCTTCCCCGATTTCCGGGCCGCCCGCCCGCTGGCGCGCCGATACCAGTCACACGGCGCGTCGGTTCTATCCGCTCGCAATCTGGCCTGATTTACTACCGCATCGCGATTTGCAGTCGCGAATCGCCTACCGAGACCAGAGGAGCCCCATGAGCGACGTCCACCGTCCCGAACAATTCGTCCTGACGCTGTCGTGCGCGAGCGCAGCCGGCCAGGTCGCTGCCGTCGTCGGTTTTCTCGACCGCCATCGCTGCTACGTCGACGCGCTGAACGTGTTCGACGACGATCTCAGCAATCGTTTCTTCGTGCGCTGCGTGTTTCATCCGACGGATGAGACGCTGCAGATCGACGCGCTGCGCCAGGAATTCGCGCCGATAGCGGCCGGCCTCGGCAGCGAGCTGCAATGGGCCATCCACGACGTAAACGCGCGTCCGAAGGTACTGATCATGGTGTCGAAGCTCGAACACTGCCTCGCGGATCTGCTGTTCCGCTGGCGGATGGGCGAGCTGAAGATGGACATCGTCGGCATCGTGTCGAACCATCCGGACTTCGAACCGCTCGCCGCGCAGCACGGGCTGCCGTTCCGCCACTTCCCGATCACGCCCGACACGAAGGCGCAGCAGGAAGCGCAGTGGCTCGACTTCTTCGAGACGAGCGGCGCCGAGCTCGTGATCCTCGCCCGCTACATGCAGGTGCTGTCGCAGGAAACGAGCGCGAAGCTCGCGAACCGCGCGATCAACATCCATCATTCGTTCCTGCCGGGTTTCAAGGGCGCGAAGCCGTATCACCAGGCGCATGCGCGCGGCGTGAAGCTGATCGGCGCGACCGCG
>NZ_KV786533.1:0-21769 GCF_001806955.1 Burkholderia sp. HMSC10F09 | reverse complement strand
GCGTGAAGCTGATCGGCGCGACCGCGCACTTCGTGACCGACGATCTCGACGAAGGCCCGATCATCGAGCAGGTCGTCGAGCGCGTCGATCATGCATTGCGGCCGGAGCAGTTGCTCGCTGTCGGACGCGATGTCGAATGCATCACGCTCGCGCGCGCGGTGAAGGCGTTTATCGAGCGAAGGGTGTTTTTGAACGGGGATCGGACGGTGGTGTTTTCGTAAGGCGCGAGAGCTTTTCCTTGCGGTCGCGGCCTGCCAAGGAACGCACGACACGCGTGTCGTGCGCTCTGCGTCCGGCCTGGAAATCTCTGAACCGATATCGGTCAAGCGCGCATTCGCTTCCCGTCCTTGCTGTTCCTCGATGCAGCGTTGGAACCTGTGGCTACGGCTCAACGCTTTTTTGCGCGCCTTCAATCCCCGGATTGATCCATGCGGGACGCTGCCAGCAAGTCCTCGGCAAAGTGATAAAACCCGTGTGCCGCGTGCGTATTGACGATCCATCTGACAGGAATCCGCGTCTCTCCGTAGCAGGCGCCGGCGACCTGCCCAAAAACGGCGCCGATGGTATCCGAGTCTCCCGCCAGATTAACCGCCGCAAGCATTCCCGGCTCGAAATCGTCATGGTGATAGAACGCCCACAATGCCGCTTCGAGCGTGTCGATCACGTAGCCCGACGACGAGATCTCGCTGCGGGATTTTTTCTTGTACGAGCCGCGTGCGATTTGCTCGACGGCCGGCGCGAGTGGACTTTCATCCCAATACCCGGGCAGAGGCGAGAATCGGTCACCTAAGATGTCTTCTTTTGAAAACCCCGCGAACGCGCCCCACATCAGCGCGGCAAAAAACCTGCAGGCATCGACGGCCTCTTTCGCCCCATGCGTAAGCCGGGAGCTTTCGGCTGCAAAATGCACCGCCTTCTCGAAATCGTTCGCATAGAACAGCACGACCGGAGCGAGCCGCATCAGCGATCCGTTTCCTGCCGAATGCGGATCGGTGTCGCCGGAGAACGCATTCCCCGTTTTCAAGAAACGATCGAGCGCTGCCCGGGTGGTACCGCCGATATCGAAACACTCTCCAGTCGGGCTGTATGCGCCGAATCGATACCAGTAGGAAAAAGCCAGCATCGCATGGTCGGGATCGAATCGATGCGAATGGAGAAGACTGTACGCGAGACAGCATGCCATGCTCGTATCGTCGGTCCAGTCGCCGGGCTTGAGATGAAAGGGGCCGCCCCCGACGATATCGGTAACCGTAGCGCTGTCTCTCGGCGAAAACTCGAGCGTCGTGCCTAGCGCATCGCCAATTGCCAGTCCCAGCATTGCGCCGCGAAACCGATCGATGATTTCCGATCTGTCCGCGCCGATCTGCTGCTGAACGGCGCGCAACGCATCACGATCGGCCCGCGGATTCCGATTCCTGAACTTGAAATATTCGCTCAGCCATGGCGTCTTGAGCGTCACATCCGCGTTGGTGAATCGGCCGGAATAGGGCTGAAAACCCATATCCGCGGGATATCGGCTACGTCGCGCCACACGCGCGGCCGCACGCTCGACGGCCGCCCGCTGCTCTGCCGACAACGCTGCATCCTTATCGCTCATCACTGTTCTTCCAATGTGATATTCCAAGATCCCTCGCGGCGTCGTTACTACGGTCGAGAACCTTGAACAGCGTATCAGACTTGAGCAATACCTCCGCTCCCCGAGCGGTATTCCGAAGTGAGCTGACCGATAGCCATTGTCCGCAAGCTTGGTCAGTCCGTTAGACGCCTCCGTGGTCAAGCGGCCCGATTCGCCGGGGTTCCTGGCACACAGTGCCGGGTTGGCCTCCTCGTACAGGTTGGAGCTATAGCCGCGTATCGCCAGAAATTCGCGGAACTCCATCCTGCATGACCGAGCGGGTCGGTCCGACGAGGCGAGCTCCGCGAACTAACAGAAGGCGGGAGGATGAGCGGAGAAAAAGACAATGCCGCAGAACGCAGCCGTAGAGATGAACGGTTCGGCCGGGGCGGCCTGTTACACCTGCCGTACCGCGATCGCGCGACAGCCCCGTGCGAGCTTGCCGGGACCGGCGCGCGAATCGGGCACGCGTGAAGCGCTCACTTCACCCAGGCAAAGTAATACGACAACCAGATCGTCAGCGCCGCGCCGATCAGCGCCGCATACGGTGCGAGATTCAGCCACACGCTGCGCTTCGGCACCTCGAGCTCCATGTCGCGCTGCATCTGCGCGGGAAAGCGCCCGCGATCCTGCCAGTAGTGGCGATACACGAACACCGGCACGATCAGCAGCATCGCGATCAGCCCGTTGCGCAGCGTGCCTTCGCCTTGCAGATTCGCGCCCGCGCCGACATACACGAGGTTCGCATACCCGCAGATCGAGCCCGCGACGAGCAGCCAAGTCGGGCAACGGAACGGACGATCCCAGCTGCCGCGATCCATCCGGTGGATCCAGCCCGACTGCAAATTCAGGAACACGAACAACATGTAGCAGACGTTGGAAATCGACAGCACCGTCATGTAGTCCGACATCATCAGCAACACGAGGTTGAAGCCGAGATCGGTCCACATCGCGCGCGTCGGCGCGCCGTGCTCGTTCACGTGCGACAGGAATTTCGGCAGCCAGCCGTCGACCGATGCCTGATAGAGCGTGCGCGACGAGCCCATCATCGACGTCATCACGATCAGCAGGATCGACAGCATCAGCATCACGACGACCGCATTGGCGACCCACGCGCCGCCGCCGACGATCTTCGCCATTGCGGCCGCGACGCCGGTGCCGTCGCCGATCGCCGGATCGAGCATCGCCTGCGTGCCGAGCGCGCCCTGAAACGCCATCGGCACGAGCGTCATCACGACGAGACAGAGCGCACCCGACCAGAAAATCGCCTTCGCGGTGTCGCGACGCGGATCGCGGAATTCGCGCGTATAGCAGACGGCCGTCTCGAAACCGTACGACGCCCAGCCCGCCATGAACATCGCGCCGAGCGCCATCACGACGCCCTGCCCGTTCCACGTACCGAACGTCGCGGCCGTCAGATTGCCGTGCGCGTCATGGCCGAGCGGCAGCAGCGGGAGCAGGTTCGACATCGGCACGTCGCCGGTGACGAACGGCACGATGCCGACGATCAGCAGCGGCGTCAGCGAAGCGATGCCGAGAATGCGCTGCGTGCGCGCGGCTTTCGACGCACCGCTGTGCTGAAGCTTGAACGTGATCAGAAGCAGGATCGTCGCGATGATGAACGTCGCGTTGATCCGCAATGACAGACCCGGCTTGATGAAACCGAGATCCGCGACCTTGAACTGCCAGTGCAGCACCGCTGCATCGGCCGGAAAGAGACTCGTGAGCGCATAGCTCGCGGCGAGACCGCAGCCGAGCGCGAGCATCGGAGACCATGCGAGCCAGTTGCACCACACGGAAACCGGGGCAATCAGCTTGCTGTAGCGAACCCAACCGATCGCGCCGTATACCGACGCGCCGCCCGATTTATGAGGAAATAGCCCCGATATTTCCGCATAAGTCGCGCTTTGGATCAGCCCCATCGTGATCGCGGCGATCCAGATCGCCCACGCGGGCTGGCCGATCGTCGCACATACCCCGCCGATCGTGAACAGCACGCCTGCCGGCACGCCGCTCGTCACCCAGAATGCGTCCTTCCATGTCAGGCCACGATGCAGCGTATGGCCTGTCGAATCATGTGAGATGGTTGCCTCGACATCACTGGTGCGGCTCGCACGCAGTCCTGCTTGACTCATCCAAATCCTCCTGTGATGACTCCGCACAAGCGCCGTAGTGTAACAACATGCGCACTTTCTTGCAGAATCGGTAAAAAAATTCCGGGATATGGGAGCAAGTCATCGCGATCGTTTCGGATTCCTGCTCGCCATTCCCGGCGTATTGTTTTGATGTTTCGGCTGACGAACCGTCAGCCGTTTACTGCGCGCCTTCGGTCCATGCGTTCACGCGGTCGGCATGCGCGGCGATCCACGCGTCGGCAGCCGCTTCCGGCTTCGCGCCGTTCTGGATCGCGAGCATCACGCTGTCGATCTCGCCCGGCTTCCACTGGAATTTCTTCAGGAAGGCAACGACCGGCTTCGCCTTCGTTTCGAGCTGCGGATTCACGACACTGTCGACGTGCTCGGCACCGCCGAACACCTTCTTCGGATCCTCGAGGAAGCGCAGCTTCCATTTCGCGAACATCCAGTGCGGCGCCCAGCCCGTCACGATCACCGGCTTGTTCGCGCTCACCGAGCGCGACAGTTCGGCCGTCATCGCGCTGCCAGAACTCGGCATCAGCGTATAGCTGAGCCCGTAGTTCTTGATCGCTTCGTCGGTCTTGCGCATCACGCCCGCACCGGCGTCGATGCCGACGATGCGGCCGCCGAAACTGCTCTTCTCCGCGTTCAGATCCTCGATGCTCTTCGCCTTCACGTAATCCGGGACGATCAGGCCGATCTTCGCGTCGGGAAAGTTCGCGCCGACGTCGACGACCTTGCTCTTGTATTCGCTCCAGTACGAGCCGTGCGTGACCGGCAGCCAGGCCGACAGCGTCGCGTCGAGATCGCCGCGCGCAACGCCCTGCCACATGATCCCGGCCGCGACCGGCACGAGCTGCACCTGGTAGCCGAGCTTCTTCTCGATCACGCGGGCCGCGACATTCGAGGTCGCGACGCTGTCGTCCCAGCCTTCGACGTAGCCGATCTTCAGCGTCGGTTTCGTATCCGCGAGCGCGGATGCACTCAACGCCACCATCGCCGACAGTGCGCCGGTCCACAACAGTTTTCCGAGTAGCTTCATGGTCGATCTCCTTGAAATGCGCACCCTGCGCGTTGTCTCTCTAGGTTCTTCAACCACAAATCCGCGGTAGCGTTTTTTTCCGACAGATGCTTGTCCGGATGCGACGCGGCGCGTCGCATCGCGGCCGGTCGTTACTTATCGATGACGAGATCCGAAAGCGGCTTGCTGCAGCACAGCAGCACCATGCCCTGGTCGATCTCGCGCTGGCGAATCCCGCCGTTGTGCTTCATGTCGACCTGACCCGACACCAGCTTTACCTTGCAGGTGCCGCACATGCCCTGCGTGCACGAGGCCGGCAGCCGCACGCCCGAGCGGCGCGCCGCATCGAGCACGTGCTGATCGGCGCCGCACGACACCTCGCGGTTGCTCTTCGCGAAGCTGACCGTGAACTGCTTCGTCGCGACCTCGGCGTCGTCGGCCACCGGCGCGAGCTCGGCGAGCAGCTCGTCGCTGGCCGTCTGCGCGAGCGTCTCGAACGAGAAGCTTTCCTCGTGATAGCGCTTGCGGTCGAAACCGGCTTCGTCGAGCAGGTCGCGCACGGCCTTCATGTACGGCGCCGGGCCGCACGTGAAGATCTCGCGCTCCATGAAGTCCGGTGCGATCAGCTTCAGCAGCGGCAGCGTCAGAAAGCCGGTGACGCCCGGCCAGTTCGTGCGCGTGCCGACGCGTTCGACGACGAACGACGTGCGGAAATTCGCGTGGTTCGACGCGATCAGATCGAGCTCGCGCGCGAAGATGATGTCGTCCGGCGTGCGTGCGCTGTGCACGAACACGATGTCGCGATCCTCGGCGAGATCGTGATGCGCACGGCTCATCGACATCAGCGGCGTGACGCCCGAACCCGCGGACAGGAACAGATACTTGCGCGCCGGATGCCGCGCGCAGGTGAACTCGCCGGCCGGCCCGAGCACGCGCACCGACGCGCCCGGCTGCAGGTTGTCGTGCAGCCAGTTCGACACCTTGCCGCCCGGCACGCGCTTGACGGTGATCGAGATGGTGTGCGGCCGCGTCGGCGACGACGAGATCGTGTAGCAGCGATTGATCGTCTCGCCGTCGATGTCGAGCTCGAGCGTGATGAACTGGCCGGGCTCGAACGAGAACGTGCGGCCCTGCGGCGAACGGAAGAAAAAGCTCTTCACGTCGTGCGTTTCCTGCCGCACGTGGCAGCACACCAGCGTTTCCTCGACGTCGCTCGTCCAGCGCTCGGCAAGGGCGTTCCAGAAAGCCGGGCGCGTGACCCGGCTGTCGGTCGGCTCGAAATTGGCCGCATCTCGCATCATGTTTGACTCCGCTGCTAAATCGCTAATCGCTATGCGCCGGTCTTTTCGGCGAGCCGGCCGATGTACCACGCCGAGAATTTCTCGACGAGCCCTTCCGTGAACGGCGAGTACGGGCCGGGCTCGTATGCGCTGCTGTTCGCGCCGCGCTGCGAGAATTCGACGAGCGCGCGGTCCTGGTCGTTGGTCGCGTTCCACACGGCCGTCAGGTTCTTCACGTCGTAGTCGATGCCTTCCTTCGCATCCTTGTGCACGAGCCACTTGGTGCGCACGAGCGTCTTGCCGGCCGACAGCGGAATCACGGAGAACGTCACGATGTGATCGCTCATGAAGTGATGCCACGAGTTCGGCTGCGTCCAGAACGACAGCCCGCCGAGATCGGCCTGTCGGAATTCGCCGAGCAGCTTCTTCGAGGCGACCTTGGCGTCGAGCGTCTGCGACTCGCCGCTGCGATCGAGCGGCAGCCGCTGCGTGCGAAAGCCCGTCACGTCGAGCAGCTTCTCGATCTCGACCGACGGCAGGCCCATCTCGGCCCATTCCTTGCCGCGGCGGATGCAGGTTTCCGCAAAGGCGTCCATCCCTTCGGCGTTCGCCTCCGAGCGCTGATAGCCGAAGCCGTATTCGTACAGCGAGATCGTCAGCTCCGGATGGTTCGCGACGCAGTGATAGCACTCGCGGTTGTTCTCCATCGTGAGCTTCCAGTTGCCTTCCTCGATGATGTCGATCTGCGCGGCGATCTTCGTGTTCGGCAGATCGTGCGGCAGCAGGTACGGCTCCATCGCGGCGCGCATCTGCGCGAAGTCGGCGGGCGGCTCCTCGGCGAGGCAGATGAAGATCAGGCCCGCGAGGTTCTCGACGTGCACCGGCTTCAGGCTATGCTTGCAGCGGTCGAACTTCTCGCCCATGTGCTCGGCGAACATCAGCTGGCCCGTCAGGTTGTACGTCCAGCTGTGGTACGGGCATACGATGTTGCCGACCGAACCCTTGTCCTCGTTGCACAGGCGCGCGCCGCGGTGACGGCACACGTTGTGGAACGCGCGGATCTCCATGTCGTCGTCGCGCACGATCAGGATCGAATCGCTGCCGAGCTCGACCGTCACGTAGTCGCCCGGCTCGGGAATGTCGGGTTCGACCGCGACCTGGATCCAGTGCTGGCGGAAGATCGCTTCCATGTCCAGCGCGAAAATCTCCTCGCTCGTGTAGAACGGCGCCTCGAGGCTGTGGCCTTCCTTGCGTCGCTCGATCAGTGCACGAATGTCTGCCGATACTTTCATCGTTTGCTCCGGATTCCTTGCATCCCTGGGTTCTTGCCGACAGAATCAATAGTCGATGAGCTGATGCTCGCGCAAATACGCGAGGATCACTTGTGCTTTTTCGACCGAACTCCCCTCAATTACGACGTTGCCGCCACGGCTTTCGGTCGTCGTCGCCGACAGCATCCGGGCATGCCCGGAGCGCTTCTCGGCGGCCGCCAGCTTCACCGGCTTGCGCTCGATCGGGCCGACCTTCCATGCGGCCGTTTCGGCGTCGGCGCCGGTCACCGTGCGCGCCGGACGAATCGTCCCGGCACGCAGCCGCGCGTACGCGTAGCGCGGCTGCGCATTCGCGAGCGGATGGACCGCGACGACGGCCGGCAGCGCGGCATCGACGCGGCGGCGCAGGCCTTTCGGTAAGAATTGCCGCACCGTCGCGCGGCCGCCGTCGACCGACACGTCGACGGCCGATCCGACGAGCGGATAGCCGAGCGCCGCGGCGACGCGATACGGCAGCATCCCGCTGTCGAACGCACCTTCGGCGCGCGTGCCGGTCAGCACGAGGTCGTAGCCGTCGACGCGGCCAGCGAGCGCGCGCGCGACGTCTTCGCCGTCGTCGCAGACGAGCACGTCGACCGTGCGCGCACCGAGCGCGAGATATTCGGCGAGCGCGGGATTCGCGGGATCGCCCGCATGAATCACGTCGAGCTGCGCGCGATGCCGTTCCGCGAGTTCGCGGCCGAGTTCGAGCGCGGCCGCATCGTTGCGGCTGTAGCGCGCGGTCCCGCTGACCGGATGCCGGCCGACGGACACGAGCACGGCGATGCGTTGCAACTGGCGAGGGGCGTTCATGCTGCGACTCCTTCCGGTTCACGAGCGCCGACCGCGGTCGGCGATTGTCCGCGCGCGGCACGCGCGGCCTGCACCTGTTCGATCAGCGCGGCGATCGTCGCCTGCGCGTCGCCGACTACCGTCAGGTTCGCGCGCTTCGCGATCGGCGCGCTGCCGTCGAGGTTGACCGCGATCACGTGGCGGCAATCCTTGATGCCCTGCAGGTGCTGCACCGCGCCCGAGATCCCGAACGCGATATAGACGCTCGCTTCGACCGTCTTGCCGGTCGCGCCGACCTGCTTGTCGCGCGTGAAGTGGCCGTTGTCGACCGCGACGCGGCTTGCGCCGATCGCCGCGCCGAACGCGCCGGCCAGCCGCTCGAATGCGGCGATGTCGGTCACGCCGTTGCCGGCCGATACGATGAAGTCCGCTTCTTCGAGCGCGACCTGCGCGGCGTCGATTTCCTCGAGGCCGAGATCGCGATACGGCTGTGCGGCGTCGGCGGCCGGCCGGATGAAATCGGCGGCCAGCCGCTCGCCCGCGCCGACGAACGGCAGCTTCGCTTCGACCGCGTTCGGCGCGAGCAGGATCACGTCGGGCAGCGCGCGCGTCGCGAACGCGCGCTTCGCATGCACGTAGGCGCCGACGTGCTTCGCATCGATCTCGACGACGTTCGTCGCGACGCTTGCGCCGGCGACCGCGGCATAGCGGCGGCCGAGATCGCCGTCGCCCGTCGCGTTGTCGGGCACGAACACGTGTTTCGGCGCGAGCGCGGCTACGCAGGCCTGCAGCGCCTGCAACTCGCTCTCGGGCGCGAACGCGCGGCGATCGAAGTCCGCGAGTTCGACGAGCTTGTCGACGCCGAGCTCGGCGATGTCGTCCTTCAGTTCGCCGAAGGCGAGCAGCGCGACTTCGGTCTGCGCGTCGGCGAGCAGCGCGGCCGCGGCGATCGCCTGGCGCGACAGGTCGTCGAGCGAGCCGCGTTCGGCATGCGCGACCACGAGCATCGTGTGCTTCGGGTCCTGCACCGCGCGGCGCGGCTTCGCGGCGGCGGCCGCATGGCCGTGGGCCGGCCATTGCGCGGCACTCGCGTCTGCGCTGCCTTCCTCGCCGAGCGTGATGCGTTTCAGGCCGGCGGCCGTGATGACGAACGGCCGGCGCGGATCGATTCGTTTGATCTTGTTCATCGATTCACTCCAGCGAGGCAGCGACGAGTTCGGCCACGTCGAGCACGTCGGGGCGCGGGCCCACGACACCTTCGAGCATCGCCGTGCAGTTCGGGCACGCGACCGCGACCACTTCCGCGCCGACCGTGCGCGCGTCGGCGATACGGATGTCCGGAATGCGCTGCTTGCCGGGAATGTCGGTCAGCGGCGCGCCGCCGCCACCGCCGCAGCAGCGGCCGCGCATGCCGTTGCGCTCCATTTCGACGACCTGGATGCCGATCGTCTTCAGCAGCTTGCGCGGCGCTTCGATCTCGCCGTTATAGCGGCCGAGATAGCACGGATCGTGATACGTGGTGCGCTTCTCGCGCAGCGCTTCGACGGCCTTCGGCGCAATCTTGCCGCTGTCCGCGAGTTCCGCGAGATAGGTCGTGTGATGCTTGACCGTCACGCGCAGCCCGAGCGCGCGGTATTCGTTGCGCAGGCTGTGCATCACGTGCGGGTCGGCCGTCACGATCTGCTTGTACGACAGCTCGCCGAGCGTGCCGATCAGGCGCTTGGCCATCTGCTGGAACGTCGCCTCGTCGCCGAGCCGGCGCGCGACGTCGCCCGTGTCGGTTTCGTCGGGGCCGAGCACCGCATAGTCGACGCCCGCCTTGTTCAGCACCTTCACGAACGCCCGCAGCGTGCGCTGATAGCGCATGTCGAACGCGCCTTCGCCGGCGACGAACAGCACGTCGACCGGCTTGCCGGGACGCGCGACCGGCGCATTGAGGTCGACCGACCAGTCGTAGCGCGCGGCCGTGTCATAGCCGCCCATCGTGCCCGTCTCGCGCAGGTTCGCGAGCACTTCCTGGCCCTTGCCCGGCACCGTGCCGTGCACGAGCGTGCGGTTGCGGCGCATGTCGACGATCGCGTCGACGTGCTCGATCAGCATCGGGCACTCCTGCACGCAGGCGCGGCAGGTCGTGCACGACCACAGCGTCTGTTCCTCGATCAGCGCCGACACGATCGGGCCGTTCGGTTCGCCGCGATGCTGGCCGACCGGCAGGCCCGGCGTCGGGCTGCCCGCATAGGCGGCATCGGTGCCGCCCGCCATCCCGACGACGAGATCCTGGATCAGCTTCTTCGGGTTCAGCGGCTGCCCCGATGCGAACGCGGGGCACGCGGCTTCGCATTTGCCGCACTGCACGCACGCATCGAAGCTCAGCAGTTGATTCCAGCGGAACTCGACCGGCTTCGCGACGCCGTACTCCTGGTGCTCGATGTCGGGCAGCTTCAGCGCGGTCGGCGGCGTGGCCGTGCCGTTGCCCGTGAACGATTCGCGCGATGCGGCGAAACGCTCCTGGCGCGGATGGAACGCGAGATGCAGCAGCCCGGCGATCGCATGCTTCATCGGGCCGCCCTTCGCGGCGCCGACCGTCATCGCGAATGCGCCGACGCCGATCAGCAGCGCGCAGAGCACCGCGAACGCACCGGACATCGCGCCGGTCGGCACGAGCATGAACAGCACGAGGCCGAGCGCGAACGAGCCGAGCAGCCACGGCAGCGTATTCCACGGGCCGCGCGACAGACGCGCCGGCACGTTCTTCGCCGCGCGGCGGCGCCACACGAACACCGCGCCGACGAGCATGGCGAGCGCCGCGAGGAAGATCAGCTTGTCGAGCCACGGCGAATAGATCGCGAGGCCGTAGTTGACGAACACCAGCGCGAGCGCGGCGATTGCGCCGCCGGCGGTCGCGACGTGCGTCTTCGCGATGTACGGATCGCGTGCGACCACATGATGCAGATCGACGAAGTACCGCTTCGGAATCGCGAACAGGTTCGACACGCCGAACGAGCCCGGCGCGGTCGCCCGCCCGAGACGCCAGTACGACGAGCGCTTCGCGACCGCGAACGCGAGCCCCGCCACCGACAGCCACAGCAACGCGGTAATCAGGAATGCCGGATTCATCGTCAGAAATCCTTCACGAGACGCAGCGAGTCGTAGATCGCACCGTGGACGTTGTGCATCGAGATGCAGTCGCCGACACGGAACAGCAGGAAGCGGCCGTTGCCGAGTTCTTCCGACAGGCACGGCTGCGGCTCGGCCGCGAACAGCGTGTGCGGATCGATCTGGCCGCGGTTCACCGATTCCGGCTTCAGCTTCCAGTAGAGCTCGTCGTTCGGCGACGAGCCGTTCTCGATCACGACCTGGTCGACCGCGCGCTCTTCCAGTTCCTCGGTGTATTCGTTGCGCAGCACCGCGATCTTCTTGCCATCTTCCTCGTAGACGCGGTCGAGCATCGTGTTCGGCGTCTGGATCACGCCGAGCGCGTACAGCCGGCGATAGAAGATCGGGAACGTCGTGCCGCCGCAGTCGTCGGCGACCTTCACGTCGGGCGTGACGACCTCGACCTTCGAGCCGCGGCTCGCCATGAAGTCGGCGACGCCCGCACCCGCATGCGTGCTGACGCCGTCGAACAGCAGCACGTTCTGCTTCGGCTCGACCTTGCCGGTCAGGATGTCCCACGAGCTGACGGCGAGCCCTTCGGCGACGCCCCACGCGGGCACCTGCCACGTGAAGCTCGAGCCGCCGGTCGCGAGCACGACGATGTCCGGCTTCTCGGCCATGATCGTCTTCTCGTCGGCCGTCACGCCGAGACGCCGGTCGACGCCGATGCGCTTCGTCTCCATGTCGAACCAGCGGATGATCCCCGACATCTGTTCGCGTTGCGGCGCCTTCGCGGCGATCATCACCTGGCCGCCGACTTCCGCGTTCTTCTCGAACAGCACGACGTCGTGGCCGCGCAGGCGTGCCACGCGCGCCGCCTCGAGCCCGGCCGGGCCCGCGCCGACGACGACGACCTTGCGCTTCGGGCCGCGCGACTTCTCGATGATGTGCGGCATCGTCGCTTCGCGCGAGGTCGCCGCGTTCTGGATGCAGAGCACGTCGAGGCCGTTGTACTGGCGGTCGATGCAGTAGTTCGCGCCGACGCACTGCTTGATCTCGTCCTCACGGCCGTCGCGGATCTTGATCACCATGTGCGGATCGGCAATCTGCGCGCGCGTCATGCCGACCAGGTCGATCATCCCGTTCGCGAGCAGGCGTTCGGCCTGCCCGGCGTCGCGGATGCTCTGCGCGTGCATCACCGGAATCTTGACGACCGACTTGATGCCGGCCGCGAGATGCACGAACGGCTCCGGCGGCAGCGCCATCGGGGGCATGCAGTTCGCGATCGTGTTGTGTGTATCGCCGCCCGAGCCGACGACGCTCAGGTAGTCGATCAGCCCCGTCTCGGCCATCGCCTGCGCGATTTCCTTCAGCGCTTCGTGGTCCAGGCCGTCCTCGTGAAATTCGTCGCCGCACATCCGCAGGCCGACGCAGAAATCCTTGCCGACCGCTTCGCGCACGGCCGTCAGCACCTCGATGCCGAACCGCAGACGGTTCTGCAGGCTGCCGCCCCATTCGTCGGTGCGGTGGTTCGAGCGCGGGCTCCAGAACTGGTCGATCAAATGCTGGTGTGCGGCCGAGATCTCGATGCCGTCCATGCCGGCCGCCTGCACGCGCTTCGCGGCCGCGGCGAAATCGCCGATGATGCGACGGATCTCCTCGATCTCGATGATCTTCGCGTTGCCGCGGTGCACCGGCTCGCGCACGCCCGACGGCGACATCAGATGCGGCCAGTGCTCGCCGTGGAACGACGAGCGGCGGCCCATGTGCGTCGCCTGGATCATGATCTTCGCGCCGTGCTTGTGCATCGCGTCGGCGAGCCGCGTGAGCGGATCGATGATCTTGTCGTTCGACAGGTTCACCGACTTCCACCAGCCCTGCGGGCTGTCGATCGACACGGGGCTCGAGCCGCCGCAGATCGCGAGGCCGACACCGCCCTTCGCCTTCTCCTCGTAGTAGCGGATGTAGCGGTCGCCCGGCAGGCCACCCGGCTCGGCATACACCTCCGCGTGCGCGGTACTGACGATCCGGTTACGCAGCGTCAGCTGATTGAGCTGCATGGGTTTGAACAGGTGGGGATAACGCATCGCTGGCGACCTCTGGCGTTCGAATGTCTCGTGTTGCGGGTGTTGTTCTGTTTCAGTGCATCAATGCGCGAGCGGCGACACTTCGAAGATGCAGCGGTCGTGATGTTCGGCCGCGCACTGCACTTCCTTCGACTGCGCGCGCGGCGCGCCCTTGCCTTCCGGCGTCGTGTCGTTCACCCAGTCCATCGCACCGGCGAACCAGCCGGCGAACATGTAACAGAGCTTGCCTTCCTTGCCCGGCTGCTGGAGCACGAACGACGAATGGCGCAGCTCGATCTTCGCGCGCGCCGTGGCCGGGTCGGCCTCGACGATCGAGAACAGCCCCCAGCCGCGCTGCGACAGGCGCTTCAGGTAATGCTCGAACACGGCCATCCCGGCGATCCCGTGCTGCTTGGCTTCCTTGTCGCACCAGTGGTAAGCGGACTTGTAGCCGGCCTTGTACAGGATCTCGGCATAGGCCTCGACGCCGAGCGCTTCCTCGACCGCGACGTGGTTGTTCGTGAAGAAGTGGCGCGGCACGTACAGCATCGGCAGCGCGTCGGTGGTCCAGACGCCGGTAACGGGATCGACGTCGATCGGCAGTTGCGGTTGCATCGTGGTGACTCCGTGAGGAAAAGTGGCCGCGCGGCACAGGCGCAGGCACGGCATCGTCCGCGTGCCCGCACACTGTGTGCGGGCACGTCCGGATTGTTGTTGTGGTGTAAATCGCTGGCGGCGGCCGGCGTCGTGCGCGCTTACGCGCCCCAGACGTCCTTGAACACGCGCACCCAGTTCTCGCCCATGATCTTGCGGATCCGCGACTCCTTCCAGCCGTGGCGTTCCATCGCCGCGGTCAGGTTCGGGAATTCGCCGATCGTGCGGATGCCTTCGGGGTTGATCACCTTGCCGAAGTTCGTCAGCTGGCGATAGCGGCCCTTGTCGTGCGTCAGCATGTCGAAGAACTCCTTCGCGTAGTCCTGCGTGAAGTCCGTGCCGATGCCGACCGCGTCTTCGCCGATCAGGTTCACGACGTAGTCGATCGCCTCGATGTAGTCGTCGATGTTCGCTTCGATCCCGCGCTTCAGGAACGGCGCGAACATCGTCACGCCGACGAAGCCGCCCGCATCGGCGATCTCCTTCAGCTGGGCGTCGCTCTTGTTGCGCGGATGCTCCTTGAGGCCCGACGGCAGGCAGTGCGAGTAGCACACCGGCTTCTTCGAGAACGCGATCGCCTCGGACGACGTGTTCGCGCCGACGTGCGACAGGTCGACCATGATCCCGACGCGGTTCATCTCGGTGATCACTTCGCGGCCGAAGTCCGACAGCCCGCCGTCACGCTCGTAGCAGCCCGTGCCGACGAGGTTCTGCGTGTTGTAGCAAAGCTGGACCACGCGCACGCCCATGTCGGCGAACGCCTCGATGTAGCCGATGTTGTCCTCGAACGCATGCGCGTTCTGGAAGCCGAGGATGATCCCCGTCTTGCCTTCCTTCTTCGCGCGGAAGATGTCGTCGGTCGTGCGCACCAGCGTCAGCAGCTCGCTGTTGTCGCGGATCTTCTTCTTCATCACGCCGATGTTGTCGACGGTCTTCGCGAAGTTTTCCCACACCGACACCGTGCAGTTCGCGGCCGTGATGCCGCCCTTGCGCATGTCCTCGAACACCGGCTTCTCGAACTTCGAAATGTTCAGGCCGTCGATGATGATGCTGTCGTCATGCAGCGTGCTCATATCCTTCTCTCGCTCCAGTCTCGTCCGGTGTGGGTCAGTAAATCGGGAAGCGCTCGCAAAGCGCGAAGATTTCGCGGCGCACGCGCTGCTCGGTCGCGGCGTCGCCCTCCGGGTTCGCGCGCAGTGCGTCGAACACCTCGAGGATCAGGCGGCCGATCTCGCGGAACTCCGCGACGCCGAAGCCGCGCGTCGTGCCGGCCGGCGTACCGAGACGGATGCCCGACGTGATCGTCGGCTTCTCGGTGTCGAACGGAATGCCGTTCTTGTTGCACGTGATGCCCGCACGTTCGAGCGCCTGCTCGACCTGCGCGCCCTTCAGCCCCTTCGGGCGCAGATCGACGAGCAGCAGGTGGTTGTCGGTGCCGCCCGTGACGAGATCGACGCCGCCCGCCTTCAGCACTTCGCCGAGCGCCTGCGCGTTGGCGAGCACGTTGTCGATGTACGCCTTGAAGTCCGGCTGCAGCACTTCGCCGAACGCGACCGCCTTGCCGGCGATCACGTGCATCAGCGGGCCGCCCTGCAGGCCGGGGAACACGGCCGAGTTGATCTTCTTCGCGATCTCTTCGTCGTTGGTCAGCACGAAGCCGCCGCGCGGGCCGCGCAGCGTCTTGTGCGTGGTCGACGTGACGACGTGCGCGTGTTCGACCGGGTTCGCATGGCGGCCGGCGGCGATCACGCCCGCGATGTGCGCCATGTCGACCATCAGCTTCGCGCCGACGCTGTCGGCGATCGCACGGAAGCGCGCGAAGTCGAGCGCGCGCGGATACGCGGAGAAGCCCGCGATGATGAGGCTCGGCTTGTGCTGCTGTGCGAGTTCTTCGACCTGGTCGTAGTCGATGCGCATCGTGTCGCGGTTCACGCCGTACTGCACCGCGTTGAACCACTTGCCCGACAGTGCCGGCTTCGCGCCGTGCGTCAGGTGGCCGCCCGCGTCGAGCGACATCCCGAGCACCGTGTCGCCCGGCTTGGCGAGCGCGAGCATCACCGAGCCGTTCGCCTGCGCGCCCGAGTGCGGCTGCACGTTCGCATAGCCGGCATTGAAGATCTTCTTCACGCGGTCGATCGCGAGCGCCTCGACTTCATCCGCGAACTCGCAGCCGCCGTAATAACGCTTGCCCGGATAGCCTTCCGCGTACTTGTTCGTGAGCACCGAGCCTTGCGCCTCGAGCACGGCGCGCGACACGATGTTTTCCGACGCGATCAGTTCGACCTGCGACTGCTGACGCTCGAGTTCCTTCAGGATGGCGCTGCGCACCGGCGCGTCGCGCTCTGCAAGGGGCTGCGAAAAGAAAGACTGGGTGTTCGACATAGTGCGTCCGTGACGAAGAATAAGGGGCTGCAACCGATGCTCAAGGGCCCGCCCTGCCTGGCTTTGAAGCGTGTGGCAGACAAGGTTGCCGACGGCTCTATTCTTGTCGTTCGGATTTTCGGCGGATTGATGAATTTAGACGCGTTCTTTGCCTTTTCCGCCATGCGCGTCCGTTTTACACAAGTGATCGATCGTGCTTTTTCGGATGGCCAATAAAAAGCACGTTCGCCGTTCACCTATGAACAGGCACGCCGCTGGTGCCGGCCGCGCGCGTCGGCAGTGCGCGCGGTCACGCTTTCGGTGCAGTGCAGCAACGCGCTTCAACGCAGACAACGTATGGAGCTAGGGTTTAGCCGTATGGCACGCTTGTTGCGCTCGCTCACACAATACTGCAGCCCGATTCGTGCCTCGGGCAGAAGCTATTAGAGATTCAAGGAACGCTCCCCATGTCGCCCGACCGTACAGCGTCGCTGTCCCACTTCGCGTTCATGCCTTTACCGAACTTCACGATGATCGCGTTCACGAATGCGATCGAGGTGCTTCGGATGGCGAACTACCTGAGCGGTCAGCCTCTGTATCGATGGTCGGTGATCAGCCCCGACGGCGGCCCGGTCACGGCGAGCAACGGCCTGACGGTCGACACCGGTCCGGCCGAATGCGTCGGGCAGCCCGACATCGTGTTCGTATGCGGCGGCGTCGACGTGCAACGCGCGACGACGCCCGCGCATCTGTCGGCGCTGCGCCGTTTCGCACGCGCCGGCATTCCGCTCGGCAGCCTCTGCACGGGCACCTATGCGCTCGCGAAGTCGGGCCTGCTCGCCGGCTACGCGTGCGCGATTCACTGGGAAAACATGTCGGCGCTGAAGGAAGAGTTTCCGGACACGCGCTTCCTGAAGGAACTGTTCGTCATCGATCGCGACCGCATCACCTGCACGGGCGGCGTTGCGCCGCTCGACATGATGCTGAACCTGATCGCCGCGCGCGTCGGCACCGCGCGCGTCACGCAGATCGCCGAGCAGTTCATCGTCGAACACGTGCGCGACACGAGCGCACAGCAGCGGATGCCGCTCGTCGCGCGCCTCGGCTCGGCGAACAAGTCGCTGTTCGAAGTGATCTCGCTGATGGAAAACAATATCGAGGAGCCGCTGTCGCGCGAGGAGCTCGCGCGGCTCGCGAACATGTCGCAGCGGCAGTTGCAGCGGCTGTTCCGCGAGCACCTCGGCATGACGCCGACGCACTACTACCTGACGCTGCGACTGCGCCGCGCGCGCGAGCTGCTGCTGCAGACCGACATGTCGATCATGCACATCACGATGGCCTGCGGCTTCCAGTCCGCGTGCCATTTCAGCAAGAGCTATCGCGATGCGTTCGGCGTCGCCCCGACGCGCGAGCGCCGCAAGCAGGTTGCACCGCTCGCGCAGGGCACGCCTCCCGGCGGCCCGGCGCTGCCGACGCTGGCGATTCACGCGTGACCTGACCGGCGCATCGCGACGAAAAAAAGCGACCTTTCGAGGTCGCTTTTTTCATCTGCAGCCGGCGCGCCGCGCCGGCACCGCACGGGTCACGATCCCCACACCTGCATCTGATACAGCGAGTAGCCCCACTGCGTCGCGCGCTTCGTGCCGAGCATCCGCACGTAGCGGCCGCGGCCGTTGAGGTTCGGCAAGGTCACGTGCTGGTACGACACGCCGTTGTTCGTCGAGTAGATCGTCGTCCAGTTCACGTTGTCGTTCGACGTCTGGATCTGGTAGACGAGCGCGCCCGCATCCCAGTACAGGTCGACGCTGTTGATCGTCTTCACCGCGCCGAGATCGACCGAGATCCACTGCGGGTCCACGCCCGTGCCTTCCGGCGAATCCCAGCGCGTGCTCGTCGTGTTGCCGTCGAACGCCTTGTCCGGCGTCATCGAAGCGTTGTAGCTCGCCGATGCCGCGGCCGGCCGCCCTTGCGACAGCAACGTCGGCTGCGCCGCGGCCGGACCGCCGTAGTAGTTCGCGCCGAGCTTCGCCTTCGTCGAGTCGGCGTTCACGCCAAACGGCGACAGGCTCCAGCGCTTGCCGGTCGTCACGTCGCCAACGTAGAGCTGATAGCCGCCCGCCGTCGTCGACGAGAAGAACAGGTAGTTCGTGCCGTTCACGGGCGCCGGATCGGAGTTGTTGCTCACGCAGTCGTTGATCGACAGCGCGCTCGGCGTCGACGACGGGTCGGCGCTCTTCGCATAGATCTGGTCGAGCCCGCCGCTGTCCTTCCAGCGCGCGTAGAACACCATGCCGTCCGCGCGCACCATCGGATAGTAGGTCTGCAGTCCGGCCGGATGATCGAACGTGGCGGTCGCACCCGTCGCGATCGTGCGCTTCATCAGCCCCATGTTCGCGCCGGCGCCGGTCGCGTAGTAGACGGCGGTCGCGTCCGGCGACAGATACGGCATCGAATATTCGGCACCCGACGGCGCGTTGGTCAGGCTCACGATCGACGTGAAAACCGGACCCGCGCTCGTGAACGACAGCGTGCCCTGCTTCACGTCGCCGTTCTGTTTGAACACGAGCGTCTTGCCGTCGGGGCTGAACTTCGGATCCTCGTTGCGCGTCGCGCCCGTGCTGTGCGTCATGTCGACGGGCGGCGTGCCGGCGCCGAGCTGCAACATGAACACGTTCCAGGCGCCGTTGCGGATGCCCATGAACGCGAGCCACTTGCCGTCGGGGCTGAACACGCCGTTCATCGGATCGGTGATGCCCCACGTGCTCTTGCTCAGTTGCGTGAGCGTGTGTGCGGAAAAGTCGTACAGGAAAAGCTGGCTCGTGCCGTCGCCGTACTTGACGTAGCTGTGATACACGAGCTTGCCGGTCAGCGCGGACGGAAACGACGCGCTCGACTGGGCAGGCGGATTGCTGATACAGGCGGCGTCGGCGGTGCCGACGGAAAAAAGGTGAACGAGGGCGGCGGCCGCGATGCCGGCCGCAAGGGTCTTCAATTTCACAGAGCGTTTTCGGAGTGACGTGGAAAGGCCGCCGAGCCGCGTCCGTGCGCGCGCGCACGCCGCGCGGCGCGGGTATCCGGCGGCGGAACGCGGGTCGGTCGGCTCGGGAACGGGCGGGAACGAAAATTGCGCAAGGATGCCTTTGCGCAGACGGGAAGAAAAGGATCAGAGCCCGTTAAAAACGTACGGATCAGCGCGCGGCGTGCGGTTGCGCGGCATGGCGCGCGTGCTACTCTTTTTTTCAGTAATGCACCGGAGTGGGGGCATGAAACGATATGCGGCGCTGGCGCAGACGATTGCCGATTCGATTCGGCGAGGCGATCTGGCGCCCGGCGAGCGCATTCCGACCGTGCGCGCCGCGTGCCGCGCGTATCGCGTCAGTCCGTCGACCGTGTTTCGCGCCTATTACCAGCTCGAGAGCGAGGGTCTGATCGTCGCGCGGCCGCGCTCGGGCTATTTCGTCGCGAATCTCGACGCGTCGCGGCTGCGCTCGACGCTCGATCCGCTGCGCAAGCCGGCCGCCGCGCCGCACGTCGCCGACACCGCGCTGTGCCGGCTGCTCGACTCGCTGAAACACGGCGACGTCGTCCCGCTCGGCTCCGCGTTCGCGAACTACTCGTTGTTTCCGATGAGCAGCCTGTGGCGTTACGTGCAGTCCGCGACGCGCAACATGGATCGCGTGACGATGCTGTCCGGTCTGCCGCCCGGCGAAGACGGGCTGCGTCGCCAGATCGCGCTGCGCTATCTGACGGCCGGCGCGGCGCTGCCGATGGACGAGATCATCGTGACGACCGGCGCGCTCGACGCGCTGATGCTGAGCCTGCAGGCGCTTACGCGTCCGGGCGAAGTAGTCGCGATCGAGCGCCCGGCATTTCCGGCGGCGCTGCAGGCCGTGCAGCGGCTGCATCTGAAGGCGGTCGAAATTCCGGTCGATCCGCACACGGGGCTCGACCTCGATGCGCTGGCCGAGGCGCTCGACACGCATCCGGTGCGCGCGTGCTGGTTCATGACGTCGCTGCACAATCCGACCGGCGCGACGCTGTCCGACGAACGCAAGCGCGCCCTGATCGAACTGCTCGCGGCGCACCGCGTGCCGCTGATCGAAGACGACGTGTACGGCGAGCTGCAGTTCGGCGCCACGCCCGTGCGGCCCGCGAAGGTGTACGACGACAGCGGGCTCGTGCTGCATTGCGGATCGTTTTCGAAATGCCTCGCGCCCGGCTTCCGCATCGGCTGGGTCGCGGCCGGCCGCTATGCGCGGCAGATCCGCCAGGCGAACTGCATGGGCACGCCGTCGGCCGACGTGCCCGCGCAGCTTGCAATCTCCAGCTATCTTCGGCACGGCGGCTACGATCGCTTCCTGCGCAAGCTGCGGCGCAATCTCGCCGCGCATCAGGCGCAGATGGTCGCCGCCGTGCACGCGTATTTTCCGCAGGGAACCGAAGTGTTCGCGCCCGGCGGCGGCTATTTCCTGTGGGTCGAACTGCCGAAGCGCGTCGACGCGTTGCGCCTGTTCGGCGCCGCGCTCGAAAACGGCATCAGCATCGCGCCGGGCCCCATCTTCTCCGCAACCGGCGGCTTCCGTCGCTACGTGCGCCTCAACTACGGCCGGCCGTGGACGCCGGCCGTCGAGAACGCGATGCAGACGATCGGAACGCTCGCCGCACGACAACGACACCCGGAGTAGCTCCACCATGCGAATCCTGCCGAACCGGACCCTTCATGCACGCGACACGCTGCGCGGCGTCACGCAGGCACGCGCGGCCGGACGACGCAACGTCGTCTGCCGTTGCCGGCAATGCGGGTTCGTTGCCTTTCATCCGCTGCAGCGCTGCCCCGCTTGCGGGCGCGAAAGCTGGCCGTTCGAACCGCTGCACGCGCGCGCGGGCGCGAACGCGTACCAAGCCGTCGATGCGGCGCCGTCATGCCGCATCGAGCGCTGGGCCGCGCGGATCGCCGCCGCGCTGCGCGCGGCCGCCTTCCGACGACCGCGTGCGTCGACCGCGCCGCTGCTCAGCATCCTGACGCTCGTGCTGCTGGTCGGCGGCTACGTGCTGTCCGACCGGATGTGCAAGGCCGATCCGGCCTGCCGTGCGCCCGACGCGCGCGATACCGGTGCGCGTGCGGCCCATCTGCTCGCGCAGGCGTCGGACGACACGACGGCGGCCGCCGAACCCGCGCTGCCGGTGCTGCCGGTGCCCGTCTATCCGTTCCATACGGGCGACGCGACGCAGCTCGCCTCCGATCCGCGCCGCGCGGCGCGCAGCGTCGATGCGGGAGTGCAATCGTCGCCGCCCGCCACCGCACAGGTCGCGCAAACCGTCGCGCCGAACCGCGCATCGGCCGACATGCGCGGCTGCGCGTCGCGCAGCGCGAGCGGCTGTGCGCGCACTGCGCCGCCCTCGGTGCGCACGGCCGTCTGGCACGGCGGCCGCGACTCC
>NZ_KV786532.1:23882-35614 GCF_001806955.1 Burkholderia sp. HMSC10F09 | reverse complement strand
CGACCCGGCGACCGCGACCAGCGCACCCGCCGCAACGACCGCTAAGGCCGCGCGTCGGCCCGCTGCGCCGGTTCGCGCGCCCCGGCCGAAGGCGGCCATCCGCCGGCGAGTGCCTTGTACAGCGCGACCGTCGACGCGACACTGCGCATTCGTCCGTCGGCCGCCGCATCCTGCGCCTGCAGCAGCGTGCGCTGCGCATCGAGCACTTCGTAGTAGTCGATCGCACCGGCCGAAAACCGCGTCTGCGCGAGCTGCGCGGCGCGCGCGCTGTCGGCGGCCGCGCGCGTCAAATGCGCGGTCTCGTCGCGCGTGCGCGCAACGCGCAGCAGCGCGTTCTCGGTCTCCTCGAGCGCGCCGAGCACGGTTTGCCGGTATTGCGCGAGCTGTCCCGCCGCTTCGGCGTCGCTTGCAGCGATGCGCGCGCGCACGCGGCCGACGTCCAGAAACGACCAGTCGATGCCGAGTGCGATCAGGTTCGTGTCGCTGCCCGCACGGAAAAATCCGTAGCTGCTCGTCGCGCTGCCGAGCAGGCCCGACAGCGTGAAGCGCGGAAACAGATCGGCCGTCTCGACGCCGATCCGCGCAGTCGCCGCGTGCAGCCGCGCCTCGGCCGCCGCGACGTCGGGACGCCGGCGCAGCAGGTCGCCCGGCGTGCCGGGATCGACGTCGGCGGCAAGCGCCGGCAACGGCGCGCCGGCCGGCGCGTCGAATCGACCGATCAGCGCATCGGGCCGCTGTCCGGTCAGCACCGCGAGCCGATGCTCGTCGACGCCGATCGCCGCTTCATAGACGGCGATCCGCGAGGTCGTCGCCTCGTACTGCGCGCGTGCGCGCGCAGCGTCGAGGTCGGAGCCGCGTCCTGCGCGCACGCGCGCGTCGATCAATGCGAGCGTCTGTCTCTGGTTGTCCGCGTTGTCACGCGCGATCCGCAGCCGTTCCTGCGAGCCGCGCAAGTCGACGTACGTGGCCGCGACCTCGGCCGCGATCGCAACCCGCACGGCCCGCACGTCGGCCGCGCTCGCGATCGTTTCGGCGCGCTGCGATTCGATCGAACGGCGCACGCGGCCGAACAGATCGAGCTCCCAGCCGGCGTTGATGCCGACGCTGGAAATCGGCGTGTCGCGCTCGCTGCGCGGCGCGCCGAACGCCTGATCCTTGCTCGTCAGCTGATGGCCGATCCGGCCGCTCGCGGTGACCGTCGGATAGCGATCGAAGCGCGCCTGCGACAGCAGCGCGTTCGATGCGTCGTAGCGCGACACCGCCAGTGCCAGATCCTGATTCGCGGCAAGCGCGGCATCGATCAGCGCACTCAACGCCGGATCGCCGAAGCCGCGCCAGAATGCGGCGTCGGCATCGGCCGACGCGTCGGGCGGCGAGCCGCCCTGCGTCGCCGGATGCGCGTCGCGCGCGAAGCGTGCGGCCGTGACCGTATCGGGCCGTACAAAGTCCGGGCCGACCGCACACGCCGACAGCATCGCGGCCAGCGCGAGCGCTGAAAATCGGAATGCGGCGCTCATCGGTTCTCTCCTTCCAGCGTGCCGTGCTGTTCGTGCCACACGGTCGGCGTACGGCCGGCGAGCTTGCGGATCGTCACGTAGAACACCGGCGTCAGGAACAGCCCGAACAGCGTGACGCCGAGCATCCCCGCGAACACGGTCACGCCGGTGGCCGCGCGCACCTCGCTGCCGGCACCGCTGCCGATCAGCAGCGGCACCGAACCGGCGATGAATGCAACCGAGGTCATCACGATGGGACGCAGACGCAGCCGGCACGCTTCGAGCGCCGCGTCGATCGTGCGCTTGCCCTGGATCTCGAGCTCGCGCGCGAATTCGACGATCAGGATCGCGTTCTTGCACGCAAGTCCCATCAGCACGACGAGACCGACCTGCACGAATACGTTGTTGTCGCCGCCGGACAGCCACACGCCGAACAGCGCCGCGCACATACAAACGGGCACGATGAGGATCACCGCGAGCGGCAGCGTCCAGCTCTCGTACAGCGACGCGAGCACGAGGAACACGAGCATCACCGCGAGCGGAAACACGACGATCGCTGCATTGCTCTGCGTGACCTGCTGATAGCTGAGGTCGGTCCATTCGAGCGTGATGCCCGGCGGCAGCACGTCCTTCGCGATCTGTTCGAGCTTCGCGATCGCCTGCGACGACGACATCGTCTTCGGATCGGTGTCGCCGATCAGGTCGGCGGCGGGATAGCCGTTGTAGCGTACGACCGGGTCCGGCCCGTACGCGGGCACGACCGTCACCATCGAGCCGATCGGCACCATCTCGCCCTTCGCGTTGCGCGTGCGCAGGTTCGCGATGTCGGCGGCCGTCTGCCGGTGGCCGGCATCGGCCTGCGCCATCACGCGATACACGCGGCCGAACGCGTTGAAGTCGTTCACGTACATCGAGCCGAGATAGACCTGCAGCGTGCTGAACAGATCGGTCAGCGCGACGCCCTGCGCCTTCGCCTTCAGCCGGTCGACCTTCACTTCGAGTTGCGGAATGTTCGCCTGGTACGAGCTGACCGGATAGGTCATCCCCGGCGTCTTCGCGACCGCGGCCTGGAACGCGACGAGCGCGTTCTGCAATGCGCCGTAGCCGAGCCCCGCGCGATCTTCCAGATACAGCGCATAGCCGGAACCGTTGCCGAGCCCCTGAATCGGCGGCGGCATCAGCGCATACGTGATGCCGCCGCCGATCGTCGCGAACCGCGCGTTCAGCTCCGCATTGATCTGCGCGGCGCTGCGGCGCCGCTGATCGAACGGCTTCAGGATCACGTACGCGTTCGTGACGTTCGGCGTGTTGACACCCTGCAGCGCGTTGAGCCCGGCAAATGCCGGTACCATTTCGACGCCGTCGGTCTGCAACGCGAGCTTCGTCATCTGCTCGGTGATCGCGCTCGTGCGCGCGAGCGATGCGCCCTCCGGCAGCTTCGCGCCCGCGAACAGGTACAGCTTGTCCTGCACGGGGATAAAGCCGCCCGGCACCGCGTGCAGCAGCAGCGCGGTCGCCGCAAGCAGCGCCGCGTAGACGGCGAACACCGCGCCGCGCCGCTTCAGCGCGCGAGCGACGACGCCGTGATAGCGATCGGAACTGCGCTCGAAGAAGCGGTTGAACGGACGAAACAGCCAGCCGAAGCCGCGGTCGAGCGCGCGCGTCAACGCATCCTTCGGCGCGCCGTGCGGATGCAGCAGCTTCGCCGCGAGCGCCGGCGACAGCGTCAGCGAGTTGATCGCCGATATCACGGTCGAAATCGCGATCGTCACGGCGAACTGCTTGTAGAACTGGCCGGTCACGCCCGACAGGAACGCCATCGGCACGAATACCGCGCACAGCACGAGCGCGATCGCGACGATCGGCCCGGAGACCTCGCGCATCGCCTGATGCGCGGCGTCGCGCGGGCTCAGCCCCTGCGCGATGTTGCGCTCGACGTTCTCGACGACGACGATCGCATCGTCGACGACGATCCCGATCGCAAGCACGAGCCCGAACAGCGTCAGCGTGTTGATCGAATAGCCGAGCAGATAGAGCCACGCGAACGTGCCGACCACCGACACCGGCACCGCGACGAGCGGAATGATCGACGCACGCCAGGTCTGCAGAAACAGGATCACGACGAACACGACGAGCACGACCGCCTCGATCAGCGTGTGCTGCACCGCGCGGATCGATTCGCGCACGAACACGGTCGGATCCCACACGGGCCGGTATGCGACGCCGGGCGGGAAGCGCTTCGACAGCTCGTCGAGCTTCGCATACACGGCCTTCGCGACGTCGAGCGCGTTCGCGCCCGGCGACAGGAAGATGCCGACCACCGCCGAATGCTTGTCGTTGAAATACGAGCGCAGCGTGTAGTCGCCGGCGCCGAGCTCGATGCGCGCGACGTCGGACAGCTTCACGACCTGCCCGTCGTCGCCCGTGCGCAGCACGATGTCGCCGAACTCCTGCTCGGTGCGCAGACGGCCGCGCACGTTGATCGACACGAGGAAATCGTGCGCCTTCGGCGTCGGCTCCGCACCGAGCTGGCCGGCCGACACCTGCACGTTCTGCTCGCGCACGGCCGCGATCACGTCGCTCGCAGTCAGCCCGCGCGAGGCGAGGCGGTTCGGATCGAGCCAGAGCCGCATCGCGTAATCGCCGGAGCCGTACACGCCGACGTCGCCGATACCGGTGAGCCGCGACAGCTCGTCCTTCACGTGCAGCGTCAGATAGTTGCGCAGATACAGCGAATCGCGGCTGTTGTCCGGCGAATAGAGGCTCACGTACATCAGCGGCGTCGGCGACTGCTTCTGCGTGGTCACGCCGTACTGCCGCACCTCGTCGGGCAGACGCGAAAGCGCCTGGCTCACGCGGTTCTGCACGCGCACGGCCGCCGTGTCGGGATCGACGCCCGGCAGGAACGTGACGACGACCTGCAGGCTGCCGTCCGACCCGGCAACCGACTTCATGTACATGATCCCTTCGACGCCGTTGATCGCTTCCTCGAGCGGCTCGGCCACCGATTCGGCGATCTCCTTCGGGTTCGCGCCCGGATAGGTCGCGCGCACCACGACGCTCGGCGGCACGACTTCCGGATACTCGCCGGCCGGCAGCATCGGGATCGCGATCAGACCGAGCGCGAAGATCACGATCGACAGCACGACCGCGAAGATCGGGCGGTCGATGAAGAAACGGGAGAAATCCATCGCATGCCTCCCGTTATTGCGCGGCCGGCCCGCCGGCATCGGCGACGGCCTGCGCGCCGCCGCCCGGTTCCGCATCGGCGCGCGCCGGTTGCGGCTTCGGCTTGACCTGCGCGCCCGGATAGTAGATGCGCTGCACGCCGTCGACGACGACGCGATCGCCGGCGTTCAGCCCCTTCTCGACGATCCGCTGGCCATCGAGATCGCGGCCGATCGTCACGTCGCGGCGCAGCGCCTTGTCGCCGGGGCCGATCACGTAGACGTACTTGCGGTCCTGATCGGTCAGCACGGCCTTGTCGTCGACGAGCAGTGCGCTCCGCTCACGCCCGCTGACGAGCTGCACGCGTGCGTACAGCCCCGGCGTGAAGGTGTGGTCTGCATTCGGGAGCCGCACGCGAGCGCGGATCGTGCCGGTTTGCGGGTCGAGCCGGTTGTCGAGGAAGTCGACCGTGCCCGCGTGCGGGAAGCCCATTTCGTTCGCGAGGCCGACACGCACGGGATCGGCGCCGATCGCACGATGCGCCGGATCCGCGCGCTGTGCGTTGTAGCGCAGATAGCTCTGTTCGTCGCAGTCGAAGTACACGTAGACGGGATCCTGCGATACGACGGTCGTGAGCAGCGTGTCGTCCGCACGCGCGAGATTGCCGGCCGTCGCGAGCGCACGGCCGACGCGGCCCGAGATCGGTGCGCGCACTTCGGTGAAGCCGAGGTTCAGCTTCGCGTCGGCGACGGCCGCATCGGCCGCCTGCAAATCGGCGCGCGCCTGCTCGGCCGCCGTACGCGCATTGTCGAGTTCTTCCTGCGACGTCGCATGCGCGTCGATCAGCGTCTGCACACGCTGCAGCTGCACGCGCGCGAGGTGCTCGGCGGCACGCGCGCGCTGCTGCTGCGCGATCGCGCGATCGAGCGCGATCCGGTAAGGACGCGGGTCGATCTCGAACAGCACCGCGCCCTGCGCGACGAGATCGCCTTCCTTGTATCGGATCCGTTGCAGATAGCCGCTCACGCGCGGCCGCAATTCGACCGCATCGACGGCTTCGACGCGGCCGTTGAATTCATCCGCGATCCTCACGGTACGCGGCACGACGGTCGCAACCCCGACCTCGGGCAACGGCGCGCTCGGGGCGCCGCCCTGGCCGTCGTGACAGCCGGACAGCGCCAGCAGCAGGACACAGGCCGCGCCCAACGGCGAGGTCCTGCGGAAAGAGAGGAAGAGCATGTTGCCTCGCGACGGGTTAAACTGCCGCGTAGCTTAAAAGTTCAAGTTAACTTCAAGTCAAGCTTTCCCGGAGGGCATCATGGGTATCCAGGAAGTCCCGCAATGGCCGCTGATGTCGATCCGCGAAGTCGCCGCGCGCAGCGGCGTGCCGGCTTCGACGCTGCGCTTCTATGAAGCGCGCGGACTCATCAAGTCGCACCGGAACGGGTCGAGCCACCGTCACTATTCGCGCGCCGTGCTGCGGCTGATCGCATTCATCGTGTTCGCGCAGAAGATCGGCTATACGCTCGACGAAATCGCCGAGCAGCTCGTGAGCCTGCCGGAAGATACCGCGCCGACGAACAAGGACTGGCAGCGGCTGTCGCGCGGCTGGAAGCAGCGCGTCGCAAGCCGCATCGAAGAATTGCAGCGGCTTTACATCAATCTCGACGAATGCATCGGCTGCGGCTGCCTGTCGCTGAAGCGCTGCAAGCTGACCAATCCCGAGGACCGCGCGGGCCGCAACGGGCCCGGCGCGCGGCGCTGGCTCGGCGATCCGCCGCCTGCCGATACGGAATGAAATGCGTGATGCGGATCACGGCAGGCGCCGGCCGGCATGTCACCCGACCCGCCAGCCCCCGTTCACCGCAATCGTCGCGCCCGTGACGAACGCCGCGCGAGGGCTCGCGAGCCAGGCGACCGCATCCGCGATATCGGCAGGATGCCCGGCGCGGCCGACCGGCGTCTGCTCACGGATGGTCGCTGCGATGTCCGACGCGACGCCGCCGTCGCCGAAAAAGCGCGTATCCGCGATATAGCCCGGCGCGACCGTATTGACCGTGACGCCGCGCGGCCCCAGTTCGCGCGCGAGCGCGACGGTGAACCCTTCGACGCCCGCCTTCGCCGCCGCGTACGCGAGGCCGCCCGGCAGCAGGCTTCCCGCGCGCGCAGCGATCGAGCCGACGTTGACGATGCGCGCGTCGTGCGCGGCCAGATGCGGCAGCACGGCCAGCGTCGTGACGAACGCGCTCTTCAGGTTCGCTTCGATTACCGCATCCCATGCCGCCTCGGCATCGTCGGGCGGCGTATCGGCGCTGACTCGCCGCGTCAGGCCCGCGTTGTTGACCAGCACGTCGATGCGCGGCCAGCGCGCGACGATTGCGGCGACGGCCGCTTCCGCGTCGCGCCGCACGCTGAGGTCCGCCGCGTGCCCGAGTGCCGCGTCGCCGAGTTGCGCGACCGACGCTGCCAGCCGCTGCGCGTCGCGCGCCACGATCGCGACGCGATAACCGTCGTCGATCAAGCGCCTCGCGATCGCGAAACCGATCCCGCTCGACCCGCCCGTCACCAGCGCCGTGCGCTGCGGTTCAATACCTGTCATGACCTGCCCTCCCGAATGTCGACAATGAATGACACCGGAAGTCTGGCCGACACCGCGCGATAGATAAAATACGAATTCGATGATCAACTGATACATGGAAGGTATCGCATGATCGATCTGCGCCAGTTCCGGCAATTCATCGCCGTCGCCGAGACGCTCAGCTTCCGGCGCGCCGCCGAGCGCCTGCACATGGCACAGCCGCCGCTCAGCGCAGCGATCCGCAAACTCGAGGACGAACTCGGCGTCATGCTCCTCGCCCGCGACAATCGCGGCACGGCGCTCACGCCGGCCGGCGACGCGTTCCTGCTCGAAGCGCGGCGCGCGCTGGAGCAGGCCGAGCGCGCGATGATCGCAGCCCGCCGTGCCGGTGCGGGCCTCGGCGGCACGCTGCGGTTGCGGTTCGTCGACAGCACCGTCAATGCACTGCTGCCCCCGATTCTGCGCGCGTTCCAGGAGCGGCATCCGCACGTCGATTTCCAGCTCGAGGAAGACACGACCGCCGAGCAGGTGCTGGCGCTGCGTCAGGACCGCACCGATGCCGGGCTTGTCGTGTTGCCCGTGCCGGATGCCGGCGACGTTCAGATCGAGCCGCTCTTGCGCGACCGCATGGTTGCCGCGCTGCCAGATGGACACCGGCTGGCGCGCCGCCGGCGCATCGCGCTCGCGGAACTGGCGGATGAACCGTGGGTGCTGTTTGCCGCGCATCACGGCCCAGGCATGCATGCGCGGATCGTCAGCGCGTGCGCGCAGGCCGGCTTCACGCCGCGCGTCGTGCAGCAGCCGCGTCAGATGCAGACGACGGCCGGGCTCGTCGCCGGCGGTATCGGTGTTGCGCTGATGCCGCGCCTGTTCGTGCCGGTGCAGCCGCCCGGCATTACGTTTTGCGAATTGAAGGGCGCCGGCTGCCCGCTCCCGTACGAACTGGCGCTCGCCTATCGCACGTCGTCGCCGCTCGTCGATGCCTTGCGCGACACGGCGCGGCACGCGGTGCGCGGGCTGGGGCTTATCGCGGCGACGTGAGCGCGCGCGTGGCGCGCGTGACGCGCGTGACGCTCAATCGCCGAGCAGATTCAGCGCGACTTCGAGCACGGTCCGTTTGAACTCGGCCTGTCGCGTCGGCAGCGCCGTGTACTCGAGCATCATGTGGCTGTACGAAACGGTCATGCCGATCGCGCTTGCGACCATGAAGAACAGCACGTTCGGATCGGTCCGGCGGATCGCGCCGGCCTGCATCGCCTCGTCGAGCAACGGCACCATCGCGTCGTGATACGGGCGCACCAGCCGCTCCTGCAGCCGGTCGAGCCGCGCGCCCTCTTCGGTCGCCGCCGTTGAAAAAAACATGCCCATGTCGGGCTCGTCGAACTCGTGATCGACGCATAGCTCGATCGCACGCCGCACGCGCTCGCGATGCGGCAGCGACGACGTGCGCAGTGCGCGCAGCGCATCGAACATCGGTTCGGCCAGTTCGACGATCTGTTCGACGACGGCCAGCCAAAGCGTTTCCTTCGAGCCGAAATGATGGGCGATCAGCGCCGCGTCGACGCCGAGTTCGCGTGCGACTTCGCGCACGCTCGTCGCGTCGTAGCCGCGCTTCGCGAACGTGCGGCGCGCACTGCGCAAGATCACATCCGGCCCGACGGTCTCGCCCGCCGACGGCCGCCCGCGCGTGCGCCGCTTCGATGGCGCGCGCTCAGTAACTTCAACCACGTGTTGCTGCTCCTGTCGAGTGGTTCGATCGCCGGTGTTCAGCCCCCGTTTCATGCGATCAGAAAAACGGGGCCCGCTCGACTCCGTTGACACCCGGAGCCGGAAAGCGCTAGGATCATACATTATTCATCACGTGATGATTTATTCATGACAACCCCTACTCGCATCGTGATCGTCGGCGGCGGGATCGCCGGATTGCAGCTTGCCACGCGTCTGGGCGAACGGCTCGGCAAGACCGGCCGCGCGCAGGTCACCGTCGTCGACCGCAGTCCGACCCACGTGTGGAAGCCGATGCTGCACACGATCGCGGCCGGCACGCGCGACGTGCAGCAACAGCAGGTGATCTTCGTCGCGCATGCGTGCGAGCACGGTTACACGTATCAGCCCGGCGAGCTTCAAGGGCTCGACCGCACGCGTCGGCGCGTGCGGCTCGGCGAGATCCGTTCGCAGGACGGCGCACTGGTGCTCGAGGCGCGCGAACTCGAATACAACGTGCTGATCCTCGCGCTCGGCAGCCAGGCCAACGACTTCGGCGTGCCGGGCGTGCGCGAGCACTGTTACTTCATCGACAGCCAGCGTCAGGCCGAGGCTTTCAACGAGGCGCTGCGAATGCGCGTGTTTCGCAGCGTGGCGCGCGACGAAGCGCTGCGCGTCGCGATCGTCGGCGCGGGCGCGACCGGCGTCGAGCTCGCGGCGGAACTGAGCCGGCTGCTGGAAGTCGCGCAGGCATACGGCGATGCGACGGTACGCGAGCGGCTGCAGCTCACGCTGCTCGAAAGCGGCCCGCGCATCCTCGCCGCGTTTCCGCCGAAGATTTCCGCGTCGGCGCAGCGGCAGCTCGAACGGATCGGCTTCCGGGTGCTGACGTCGACGCGCGTCACGTCAGCCGCTCCGAACGGCTTCCACTACGGCGACGATTCGTTTGCCGAAGCGGACCTGATGGTGTGGGCGGCCGGCGTGAAAGCGCCCGAGTTCATGCAGGCGCTCGGCGGTCTGGACACGAACCGCGCGAACCAGATCGTCGTCGGCCCGACGCTGCAGGCGACGGCGGACGAGCACGTGTTCGCGATCGGCGATTGCGCGAGCCTGCTGCCCGACGGCCAGGAGCGGCCGCTGCCGCCGACGGCACAGGTCGCGACGCAACAGGCCGAACATCTGGCGAAGCACCTGCCGGCATGGCTCGACGGCAAGCCGATGCCGGCTTTCGCGTTCCACGACTTCGGTGCGCTCGTATCGCTGAGCGACTACGACGCGTTCGGCACGCTCGGGCAGTTCGGGTTCTTTCGCGGCGGCTTCATTCGCGGGCGGTTCGCACAGCTCAGCCACCTGATGCTGTACCGGCGGCACCAGCAGGCGCTGCACGGGTTCCGCAAGGCCACGATGCTGTGGATCGCCGAACGCATCAACGGCTGCGTGCAGCCGCGCATCCGCCTGTCCTGATGCGGCGCGCGCCCGGCATCGCGTAGTGTTTCGAGGAAGACAGACATGGACAACAGTGCAGCATCCTGGATCAGAACCGTCGCCGAGATCGGCAGCTTCGACACGCCGCCCGCGTCCTGGCAGGCGCCGCGGCGACGCACGGTGACGCGCGACCGGCTGCCGCCGTGGGAGCCGGCAAGCCGGCCGACGATCAGCGTACTCGAGCGGCCGACGCCGGACACCGCGATGATTTCGTGGCGAGATGCGTGTACCGGGCATTATGGGTATCAGAAGTGGCGGTTGTTTACGACGCGGCGGCGGGGCGTCTGTGCGCTGTCGGGGCAGCCGATCGAGATCGGCGATAGCGTTTATGCACCGCAACTGCTTGGATCGACGCCGGGGAATGCGGCTGCGATGGTGCTGGCGACGTGTATCGATGCGGCTCGCACCGCCGAGGCGGCGTGAAGGCTTGAAGGCCTGATTGTCCGCGATCGGGCGGCTCTGACGCGATCCGCGAGACGGCCAGTTCCTCGCGGCGCGCTTCGGCTTGCAGCATCAGCTCGCCATCGTATTCGCGGCCACCGTGCCGGCGATCGAGTTACCCCACCGCGTATCGGATGAACGATGGGCCGCATATTGCGGCCCTTCATACTTACCGCAACCAATCGATAACGAGCGCCAGCAGTTCATTGAGATTACCAGGACCGTCGTACCCGACGAATTCTGAACCGCCCCGGATTGGGTGGAGGCTCCAACTCTTGAGAGAATCGAGCCATGAGCAAGCCGAGCAAGTTTTCCCCCGAAGTTCGAGGGCGAGCGGTCCGCATGGTGCGGGAGCATCGCGGCGAGTATCCGTCACTGTGGTCGGCGCTCCAATCCATCGCGCCGAAGATCGGCTGTACGAGCCAAGCCCTGCTGGGCTGGGTCAAGCGTGACGAGATTGATAGCGGCGAGCGCGGCGGCGTGACCACATCGGAACGCGAACGTCTCAAGGCGCTGGAGCGCGAAGTCAAGGAACTGCGCCGCGCCAATGAAATCCTGAAACTGGCGAGTGCGTTTTTCGCCCAGGCGGAGCTCGACCGCCGTACCAAGTCCTGAAGGCCTTCAGCGATCAGCATCGCGACACCTTCGGGATCGAGCCGATCTGCAAGGTCTTGCGGATTGCCCCGTCGGGTTACCGGCGCCATGCTGCGCAACTTCGCGATCCGTCGCGGCGCTGCGCCCGTGCCATTCGGGATGAGCGTCTGCGGCCCGAAATCAAGCGTGTCTGGCAGACCAACATGCAGGTCTATAGGATTTTCCGGATGTCAGGTGCGAAGGCGTAGAACGGAATCACCTGATCC
>NZ_KV786532.1:0-23862 GCF_001806955.1 Burkholderia sp. HMSC10F09 | reverse complement strand
ATCCCAGGCCCGGCGCCAGAGCGCGGTAATTCGCGGGTGCCCGCCTTGCGCGCCGCCTCGCTGATAACTTCCTTCGCCTCACCCCACGCCTTGTAGCTCGCTGACCAGGCCACCTCGCCCTCTTCGCCTGAGCAAGGGACGTAAAGCTGTTCGGCTCGTAGACATAATGCGTCGTCTCGCGTCGCTCCCACGCTGTCTCATAGGCCAGCGTGTCGCCATCCCATCCGTACAACGTGAGACCGTACCCGCGCTCCTGCTTCAGACGGCGCCGTTCCGCATCCCGCCAGCCACTGCCCGCGCTCATCAGATGCGGCACCTGCGGCTCGGTCAGCTTGCTTGAATCGCCGGCGCACCGGAGGCGACGTCAACGATCTAGTCAACTCATTTGACAAATGTGTCAATGTCGTCCAGAGCATCCATGACTCTTCCGGACAAGGAGTCGTCCTTAAATTTTCTTTCTAGAACCGGCATTACTTTTTTCTTATCCACCTTGCCGTAAATTCTAGCCACATGTCCAATGCATGTAATACCTAACCCTCTGACATCCTCGCTCATCCCGTTCTCAATCGCGTCGATACACCTATCCTGAATCCAGTCTGGGTATTGATGTTGAAGCATGAATACATTCCGCAACTACGGCCCTTGGCGCTTAACATCTCACTCGAAAACTCACACCGCTTCCCATGATCTGCAAGTCTTCGATTTCAAGTCGGCTCTCTTGCGGAAGTGGACCAACCAAATAAAAGCCAAGTTCAGTGATTTCGCGCTCTAGCCTATCTATCTCTACAAGAAGCTGATTGTTTGCGGCCTTCTCAAATTCCATGAAGAGTTGTTGATACGAGCGAAAATTCGAACCAGGGACAAAATTGCCAAGCATGAGCCCCCCGTCTGAAGAAGTCACCGTTACATCGCCCGCCAAATTTCCGCTGTAATCGTTTAAATGGAACTTCCTCATCGTGGACATCCCGTTATTTCCGAAGTGCTTTGGACAATCGCTCGAGGTTTTCATCACTTAATCCGTCGACACCACCAGGATAAATGATTCGATCGTGATTTGAAAATTTATTAGTCGGATCCTCAATAACATCGAACCCAGCACCTCGGACGGTATTTGCCGTACCTGATGCGACAGTGTCAGTTGCCTTCAGCAATCCCGTGGCCTTCGGAAAAGCATTCCTCATCTGTTGAGCTGCGGCGCAGGGACAACAGCCGTGCAAGACAGAGATACCAGGAGGATTGAGCTTCCTTTCTGGCTCCTTCAAGCGGAGGTTATCGATCGAGTTACCGCCAATCCGATTGATCTTCGTGGGCCCAGGAAGAGGCTTGCCCGTCAACCCTAACGCACCGACCCAAGTTATGGGGTTAGGTGCGTACTCGAAGACGCTGATCCCGTCAGCGAGCCCAATCGGGTCCTTCGACACGAAGCGACCACTGCCCGGATCATAGTACCGATGCCGGTTATAGTGCAGCCCCGTCTCATGATCGAAGTACTGCCCCTGGAAGCGAAGCGGGTTACGGATACCCGCCTTGCGCGCCGCCTCGCTGACAACTTCCTTCGCCTCCCCCCACGCCTTGTAGCGCGCTGACCAGGCCGCCTCGCCCTGCGCGTCCGTCACATCCTCCGGCGTTCCAATCTGATCGCAGTGGTAATAGAACGCATTCGCATCAACGCCCCGTTCCGACAACCGTTGTAACGGATCGTCTTCCGGTACATAGCGCTCAGCCGCACTCCCTGTCTAGTTCGAGGTTTTGGAGACCTGAACGCCAATAGCGATTACGGTTAATAACGGCTCATCGTTCCACGCTGAGATAAAGCTGAACTCCCTGAATCCATCGGCTGGCTCCTCCGCCTTTTCACATGTGTCAATAAGGTATGCTCCCCCCGTGCTCTCGGCCAAATGCGACAAATCTTGCCCTTCTGGGGAAATAGCCTTCATGCCAAGGACCGTATGAAATATGACCTCAAATATTCCGCTATCGGCCCCTATAAGTACTGCTAGACGCCCTCCTTGATAAGAGAAGGACCCGATCTGCGCATCTGCGACAAAAATCTCACTGCTTTTCATTTTTCAACTTCCCGGAAATTTTCACCTGGAGTGAATCCCGTGCCGCTGCAGTCACCGAGAGCAACGGGCGAAGGTGGTAGCGGGAGCTAGTCCGAGCGGGGCGACCCATTGTACGGGGTTGCTCGCGTACTGATAGGCGTTGAGCCCGCCAGCCAGCCCGCTCGGGTCCTTCGACACGAACCGGCCCATCTGTGGATCATAGTACCGGTGCCGGTTGTAATGCAGCCCCGTCTACTTGCCGCTACCCTCGACCTCTCACCGTTCAGCCGTCGCAATCTCCTGCTGCGACGCAGATTGCATTCCGCGTCATAGCGGTATTGCGCGGTGAACGACACGCCGTTGAACCTTGTGTATCAAGGCAATTCAACTTCGCGCGACGGTTGCAAAGTGTTAATTGGGGCACACGCCGTACACGTACCATTACGGGTTCACGTGAGCCAGTGCTAACAGGCCGGTCGAAGGCGAACGTCTCCATTCGTAGAGCGGCCTCACTCCTTCCGCAAACGAACCTTCTTATGCTACCCACGAGGGTTCATACTCGTAACAGTAAAGTATTGAATATACACTCACGCTCTCACCGCCAAATAGAATTCTCTTGCTCAAAGCGGCGTGATGCGTAAAAATGAATCCCGCCTCACGCATATATTTAAGCATAGAAAATCTGAAATCTCTTGAAGGCAAATCTTCTTCCGGCAACGATGGACTGCCGTCTGGCAGAATTTTCGACAGATAAAAATACAGGCCAACGAAAGATACTTGCATAACAGCCCCTTCTTCTCCCTTCTTGAGAACAAAAGAATAGCTAACATCGGCATTAGGCTCCGCATCTTCCGAAAACTGATAATTCTCTTTTATAAAATCCAGCATCTCTGGATACTTCCGCTCCTCAAACCATCGACGAGAAAAGAAGTACTTAGGGTGCTCAAGGCTACCATAAGCCTCAACCACATATCGCAAAAACCTCTCCCAATCGAAGTTGGATTTAGGGGGCTTCTGGTCCTTTGGGATGTCCATGAATTTTCCCTGCATTGTCTCGTCGAACACGCACTGAATTTCAAATATCTCCGTTAGGGCCAAATTCTACAGCCCCTTAAAATCGCAATCTCAAACATTTGAACGTCCGGGAACAGAGATTCCTTGATTCCAAGCATCATTCGGACATTGAACTACGTCATTACAATTACAAAAACACGATACCGACTTTCCTTGTTTTACGCGATTATGATACTATGACCTATCTCCCCGAGCCATGACTCACCACACATAACAGAAAGGCCGCGTATGCGGCCAGCCCGTCACCAAACTCGCATATTTGGAGCGCAGAAACCAGACACGATATCCATAATTTCCAGGATCCTGTCTTCAACATCTTCAGCGACGCGATTCCTCATTTTAGCGAGCAATTCATTCACGGAATTTTGGCTAAATCCCTTATCCCGATATTTTACGAGGATAGTTCGAAGAACATCCAATTTTGCACTCTTATCCAGTGCATCGCGTAGTTCCTGATCCAGCACGATATCAAGCTTATTCGTCATTGCTTTATCCATTTGTCACGAGTTGAACCAAGTGCCGCTTGATAATCAGATAGAGACATGCTTGTACTAGGTTGGATCGTCCCGTGCTTAGCGCTGTCCTGCAGATACTTCAGGCTTTTCGCGAGGTTAGTCGTGTTCAGCAGGCAAGCACAATCCTTCCCGGTTCCACCTAGATTCTCGGGACGCCTATGAGGCGGAAGATTGCGTGCTGACTCTGGCGCAACCGAAATGCCGCCCGTGTCCAGATGAACCATCCCATTAGAATCAACTGGAATATCTACGCCCGGGCGTGCACCGAGCCCACGCGCCGTAGGTTCAGCAACAGGAAGTCCATCGCTTCCGGTCTTCATTGCACGATATACATCCGTTCCCGATAGGCCAACAGGATCGTTGTCTAGTTGTTTGTCTTGATGCGAAACACTTCCTTCAGCGTTACTTCATCGTCCAAATCCCCATCTTCGAAACATCTAACAACCCTGCCGCTCAACGCTCCTTGCACCAGATTATATAAATTCAGCGATCTAAAATTAACTTCCAGCCATAGCGATCGATCGCTCTCTTGAGTCAACCTAGCATCATATTCAGCCAATGTCTGTAGCTCCCGATCCTTCAGACAAACTTCCAGTGCCTGTGCCTTGACGCATGCGTCACTCGACTTCAACGAGTCCATGACATGCTGCGTTGAAGTAGTGTCGTCAAACACCAATCTATATTCGTAGCTCATGATCCGTGCGGCCTCCCTCGAACAGCTGGTAGATCAGCAGGATTACGGATACCAATGTGTGTTTCATTCGGATCTAGTGACACAATTCCTCGATCATTAAGTTGATTCCCAGCAGGATCTTCTTTGTGGACATGCGCGTTATTTCCCGATCTATAAGGGCAAGGACACTTGTTTCCGTATTTGTGAACTCGGACCTCCGATCCATCCGCATGCTTCCAAGTCTCGTTTACGCCATTGTCTTTCGTTTTGGCGAAGCCCGCATCATTCAGCACTGACCCAACGCGCGGCACGCTTCGCCCTTTCATCCGCGGCAAATCAGATGCAGCGGATAGCCCGAACGGGTCGATCCAACTGATCGGGTTCGGCGCGTATTGATAGATATTGATACCACCATCCAGCCCGATCGGGTCCTTGCTCACGAAGCGCCCTGTGCCCGGATCGTAATACCGATGCCGGTTGTAATGCAGCCCCGTCTCTGCATCGAAGTATTGCCCCGCGAAGCGTAGTGGGTTAGCGATGCCGGCCTTGCACGCGGCGTCGCTGATCGCTTCCTTCGCTTCGCCCCACGCCCGATAACGCGCGCTCCATGCAATCTCGCCGGAGCTGTCCGTCACTTCCTGCGGCGTTCCAATCTGATCGCAGTGGTAGTACGCGATAGCCGCTAACTGAGCGACTTCGGCGGCGCCCTCATCAAGTATCGTCGCCCCCTTCGCCTGAGCAAGGGGCGTGAAGCTGCCCGGTTCATACACGTAATGCGTCGTCTCGCGTCGCTCCCACGCTGTCTCATAGGCCAGCGTGTCGCCATCCCATCCGTACAACGTGAGACCGTACCCGCGCTCCTGCTTCAGACGGCGTCGTTCCGCATCCCGCCAGCCACTGCCCGCACCTGCGAGATACGGCACCTGCGGCTCCGTCAGCTTCGCAATGCGCCGGCCGAGCGCATCGTACGTGTACGTCGCCTGCATGTGCCGATCGCGTGCCGACACCATCCGCCCAAGACTACTCCACTCGAAGTCCGTACGCTCGCCGTTTCGCGTGCGCTGCTTCAGGTTGCCGCTGTCGTCGTAATCGAAATGGGTGCCGGCATAGTCCTTCAGCAGGTTGTCCAGCAGCGGCGCAGACCTGGCCCCACCCAGCACGCCGATACCGTGCTCGTCGCGCTCCTTCGCCTCCACAATATTACTCGCCGGATCGAACGAGAAGGTTTCGACACCAAGCGACGAGTGCGCGCGCGTCAGCCGGCCAATCGGATCGTATGCGTACTGGATCTCGCCGCGCCGCAGGTCCGCAATCTGGGTCAACTGCCCTGCCGCGTCGTACTCGTAGCGGCGCTCCATCACCTTGCCGCCGGTACCTTGCAGTAGCTGCCGCGCGAGTCGGCCAGCCTCGTCGTAATGCGTCGTCTGCGTCAGGCCGTTACCCAGCTCGCGCTGCGTCTCACGGTGCGCGTCATCGCGTTCGAAGTTCGCTATCGTCGCGCCGTCGAGCATGACGCCATGCACATGGCCCGATCCGTACGTGAGCCACGCCAACCGATGGCCATCCGGCCGCGTGGTCGCAATCCGCGCGCCGACCTCGTCGTAATCGTGGCGCCATACGAACTCGTATGCCTTGCCTTCTACCTGTATGTGCACGTGCTCGCGCGCCAGATTTCCGACCGGATCGTAGAAGCGCTGCACCCGCGAGTGATTGTTGACCGCCTGCAGCAGCCGCCCCAGACCGTCATACTGGAAGAACTCGGCCTCGACCGCCGTCTCTCCTTGCGGATCCAGGAAGACCTGCCCCCGGTCGGTGAACTGTGCCGGCCAGCCGCATCGGGCTTCCAGTCTGCCCATCGCGTCGTATTCGAACGCCTGCATGACGCCGCCGTACAACCGGTTCGTCACGAGCCCGCTGCCGGCCGCACGGTAATACCGCGTCTCACGTCCATCGAAGTCGGATTCGCGGTCGAGGCGCCCCACCGTGTCGTAGCCGAACCGATACTCCCGGCCATTTTCGTTACGCAGCACCACGATCTGCCCGAGCCGGTTCCAGCCATACTCGAGTGAATCGCCACGGGCATTGATCCGCTTGGCGAGCAGGCCGGCTGCCGTGTAGGTATAACGCGTCGATCGATTCAGGGCATCGACGTGCTCGAGCAGCCTGCCCTCCGCATCGCGGACAAAAGTGTCACGCAGGCCCGCAGGCCGTGTCGCCCATGCAAGATGCCCGCCCTCATAGCCGTAGCGCGTCATCTCGCCAACTGCGTTTTGATGCTGTACAAGCCGCCCGCGCTCATCGTACTTCCACGTGGCGGTCTTGCCAGAACAGTCGGTATAGCTCGCGATCTGTCCGTCCGGGCGCCATGCGATCTTCGTCGTGCCGCCCTTCGGGTCCGTGATCGCGACAGGCAGGCCTGCGCGATCGTATTCGTACTTCGTTACTCGCCCAAGCGGATCGAGCGCCTCGGTGACGCGCCCCTTGCTATCGTAGTAGCGCTCCCAGCGATGACCTTCCGGGTCCTGCAATCCCGTCAGATTATGGTGACGATCGTAGACGTAGTACGCAATGCGTCCATCGCGCTGCGTATGCGAAGTCATCTGCCCCGCGTCGTCCCACGTGAACGATTCCTCCGTTCCATCAGGAAACACGTGCCGCGTCAAGTTCTTGTCCGCGTTGCGCATGAACCATTCTTCAGTGCGGTCGGGGTAGACGGTGCGGTATACGTACCCGTCGATGTCGTAGTATTGCTGCGTCGTATTGCCGAGCGCGTCGGTCACGAAAGTCAGGCGCAGATCATCGTGCCAAGTCAGACGGGTGTCGAAGGATCCGTCATCTGCCCATTCGTGAATTGCTTTCGCCTCCAGGTGCGTACCGTCCCACTCCAGATTCATCCCCCGTCCGGTGCGGTCGCTGTATCGCGTCACGAGGTGATGCGAGTACGCGTAGCGCCATGACGCCGAATTCTCGTCGTCCGCTTCCACCAAATCGCCCGCCTCGTCATAGCGATACCGCGCGAGCGTGCGGATAGCAGCGCCTGCGCTGTCGACCAACTCGACGCGCATGATGCGACCCACGTTGTCGTGTGTTATCGCCGCGATGGCGTTCGCCATTTCGATCCGGGTGAGCAAGCCTTCCGCCCACTCCAGCGCCACCGTGTTGCCGGAGCGGTCCTCGATCTTCCCCAGCACGAAGCGTGTACCGTGCCGCTCGTAAGTCTCGGTCAGGGTTTCGCCGCGCACGAGCCGGATTCGGTCGTCCGATTCACGTGTGATCGTGCAATACTCGATTGAATCGCGATGCGGCTGGCCCGGCTTCAGCGCCGGGTAGGTGAGACTTCTCCCGGACGCGTCGTGATAGACGAACCCGTCGCCCTTAGCCTCGAACGCGACGTGATACGGCGTCGTCCATCGCGGTCCGAGCGGCCCGTGGTCGTCATGGGCGTCGAAGTTCGAGCGATACGTGCGTGCCCATTCGACCGGAACGAGCCCCGGCAATACAAAATCCGTATGGGTGAACGACTCGTCTCCGAGTCCCAGGCCGATCGAGCCGCCTACTCGTGCGGGTGGTTGGCCGATTCCACACAGGCAACCGGGCCCGGGCTTCTGGACCTTGGCCTCCTTGCCGATGTTGGTGACCTGCTCGCCCCCTTCCTTGCGCTGCGCCCGGTTTCGCTTATTGCTGTCGACTGTCGCGGCAAGATGGTGCTTCTTCGCCTCGTACACCTGAATCGCCCGAATCAGGATGTTCAGCATGTACATCACCGAGCCCACCTCGTCGCTGGACAAGCTCTCGATCCGCTTCTTGACGTCTGGAATGCTTGCACGAATGTCGGCAGCCAGTCGCCGAATCGCTGAGCGAGCCTCGTCGGGCGTAAGCGAAAGCACAAAATTCACCTCAGCCTTCGCGCCCGCCTTGTATACCTCCCATACGGCGCCGAACAGATCTCCGAGCGTCTGGGTCGGGTCCTGGATCAGCGAGCTGGCCGAAACACGCGATGCCTTGTTCCGTGCGGCTGCCAGGTTCTCATTTGGATCGGCCAGCCTCCCGGAAGCCAACGCGTCGAGTCCGTCAGCCAATTGGTTCAACCGTTTCTCGGCCTCACTTCCCGCGTCCTTCAGCAGTTCGGTCAATCGGGCCTTGGCTTCCTCAACGAACGGCTTGAGTTCTCCCATCAAGGTTGCCGTGAAGTGCCCAGCGATCACGGCGACCGACGCAGTCGCAAGATCCTTGGCCCCCGTCTTCACCGCCTGACGCACGAGCCCCAACGTCGGACGCAACGACATGCGTGCCGCGGTCGTCCCCGGTGGAATCGGGAGCACCCCGATCAAGTTGATCGCCAGGTTTGCCCAATCGAGGATACGGTCGAGCCTCTCGGCCTCCGATCGGGGCGGGATGTTTCGATTCGCGATCAGCTTCGAGATGTCGCCGCAGACGTCGATCGCTGCAATGATGCTGCCGAGAACAGGCATTGCAGCCGACACTTCCTTGATGCGTTCGAGTGTCACGTATCCGCCGCTGGCGGTGCGCAACCAGTTGTCGAATTGCGAAGCGCCGGCCTCGAGATCGGCAATGTGTACCTGATTGAGCGGGACGATCGCCGCGTCGACAGACGGAAGGGACTGCTGCTTGTCAGCCATGATCTTGTTCGGACTATGAAATGGATTGAGAGACTGGCCGATCAACGTCAGGCGGCGCCTGCCGGGTTCCAGCGGGGCTGCTTCAAGTAGCTGGATATGGCCCAGGAGTCGTGCGGGTCGTGCCCGTATTGCACCGTGACTGCACCGGGCGCCAACCCGCTCACAATGGTTCGACCGGACGCGTCCAGCGTCGCTTTGTGTACCGCGCCGAGACTGTCCGTCACCGCGATGGTGTTCTTGTCGACCGGTGCATCCGTTACGTAGTGGCGCAATACTTCCAGTTGCCCAGGCCCGGATTTGGGAAGCGGCGGAAAACCCCCGCCCTGTCCCTGCGGTCCGTCGGTCTGGTGGCTGCCCGCGTGGATCGTGTGCTCGCCGGCGGTATGGACCGTATAGCCCTGATCGCTGATGCGGACCTGGGTGCTACCCGCGTGCAGCACGATTTCCTTCGCCGCGTAGAGGCGGATGCTGTCGGTCGTACTCTCGATCTTGATCGACTGCTTCGCCTTCATGTCGATGCCGTTGCTCTGCGCCTCGATGCGCACCTTGCCCGCCGCTGCCACTAGCACCATGCCCGCCTTGTGCACGAAGAGCGAGAACGCGTTCGACACGCTCGCGAACAGCGAATGCCCCACGGCCAGACCCACGTGCCGCCCAGTCGTCACCGCAACGTCTTCGTTGCTCGCCACATGTGCGCTGCGCTCGGCCGCCACACTGACGCCCGCTGCGCTCGCCAGAACCAGGTCCGGCTCCTTCAGCTCGGGGAAGTCGTTCTCGCCCGCCGGCGCGTCGCCGCGGATCGCGTCGTTGCGCGCCTTGAGCGCCTTCGCGACCTCGCTCTGATCGGCGTCGCGCTGCTGCGCCTCGTGCTGTTGCGCCAGCCCCGACAGGCTCTCCTGCAGTTCACGCGCCCGCGTCAGCCGACCGACGGCCGCCTTTGCATCCTTCGTCTGGCCCGCGCCGTTCGGCTGGCCATCCGTCGTGATGAACAACCCCATCAGCGCGCGTACCACGCCCCAGTAGTCGGTGCGCAGATCGAAGCCCTTGCCGCGCGCGTCCGCCCGTCCGGTCTTCCTCACAATCCGCCGGATGTTCCCCAGCGCCAGCACCGAGCTGCCTGCGTCGCTCGCAATCTGCGTCTGGATCTGCCCGTGCGTGTCGTCGATCGCCACGTGGCCCGACGCCGTGCCCTGGAACTCGCGGCCCCGCAGCACCGCCACCGCGTGGTTCGCTGGCAGATCCAGCGTCGGCTGCCGGAACTCGTTCACCGGGCTGCCCATGATCACCGGCAGGTCCGGGTCGCCGTAGTAGTGCATCACCGCCACTTCGTGACCGATCCGCGGCAGGAACGTCGCGCCCATGTCGGTACCCTGCCACGGCGACACCACCCGCAGCCAGATTCCCGAACGCTCGTCGAGCTTGCCCTGCCGATCCCAGCCGAACTGGACCTTCACACGGCCGTATTTGTCGGTCCACACTTCCTGGTTCGCCGGCCCCACCACGATTGCCTTCTCCGGGCCGCTCATCACCGGCTTGCGCACGCTGCGCTCGAGCCGGAACGGCTCGTTCGCCGGCAGCAGCTCGAACTGCGCTTCGCAGCGGTACGTCGAGCTAGCGCCCGTGCGGTCGCCCACCTCCTCGATGTCGAGCGTCGTCGACAGCACCACGTACTCGCGATTCGCCGCCTGCTGCGGGTAGCCGGTCAGCGCAAAGGTGCGGCCCACAGTCAGGCCGCGCAGGTTACCGCGGCCGTTCGCGCGCAGGCCGGCGCAGCGACGTGCCTCGAGCTGCACACGCGCCAGGTGCCGGGACTCTTGCTCGGTGTCGTTCGGCTGACCCTCCACGCCTTGCGCGCCCGCCAGCGGCTGGCTGTAGTCGCCCCAGTCGTACACCGCGCCGTCCGCGCTCGCCGTCTCGCGCGGATTCTCCTCGGTCATCATCAGGTTCGCTCGTGGGCGGGTGTAGTCGTAGTCCACCACCGTCACGCTGCCCGACGTCAGCCGGCTTGTCACCGACAGCGCGTGGATGTGTTCTTCGTCGATGCGCTTGCCGTCCGGCGACAGGTAGCGCACCGTCTCGTACGCCGCGCCGTGCGGGTGGTGACCGCCCATCGTGTCGCACAGCACCAGACGCTGGTGCCCGTCGTCGTGCTCGAACCACCACCAGATGCCCCATTCCTCCCACAGCCGCTGCAGGAATGCCCAGTCCGTTTCGAACGCCTGACGCTGTACGTCGCGCTTCGGATAGACGCCGCGGAATGCGCCAGCCAATCGTTTGTCGACCGGGTACGGATACTTCGCGAGCACCGCCTCGGTGATCTCGACCACGCTCATGTCCTGGAAGATCCGACAGTCCTGCGTGAGCGTCGCACGGTACAGCCACGGGCGAAGCTCAAGCTCGTAAAGGATCGAGTGCCGGTCCTCGCCGGCGACGCGCGCCGCGGTGACGAGCCCCGTGATCTCACGTGTGCCGGCACCGATGTTGCCGAGCCCGGTGTTGCCCGCGAGCCCAGGGATAAACTTCCCCTTGCCTTCGAGCTGGATCGACACCGTCACTTCGGTGCCGACGGTCTTGTCGAGGTCGAGGTTGGCGCTCACGCTCGGCGAAAACGCGAATGCGTCGTCGGTGCGCAATGTGACGAGGTATCGGCAGGCCTCGAGGCGACCGACCGCCTCGCTGCCCTGCAATCGCACCGGTGCGAACATCGGCCGATCGCCGGTCGAGCAGGTCGGAAGCGCTGCGCCCGAAATCGACAACGTGCGCGCCTGGCTGAGTGTCGCCATGATGCGGCCTCCCCTATCACGAACCGATCACGGTCGCGCCGCAGCCCGTCTTGTCGCCGACATAACCCACCCGGCGCCCCCGATGCGTACGGGGGCCGCTGGCCAGCAGCGGAAAAACGCCCCCGCACTTCGGACACATCACACCGTGCTGGTCCAGCGCTACCGGGATACCCAGGTGCTTCACCTCGCCAGTCGCCTCGACGACCTTGCCGCCGTGATCGGTCGTGTCGCCCAAGCGCACCATGTTCCTGCCTTGCTCATCCTGCATATCCAGCTCCTGTTCGTAAATCAGTGATTCGGTTACGGGCATCAATTCGACACGGTTACTTCGACGCGACGGTTTCTCGACCGGCCTTCCTTCGACACGTTATCGGCCAATGGATCGGCATCGCTCTGCCCCACCACGCGGATACGTTCCTTCGGCAAGCCGGCAGCCACGAGAATCTGCGCCACGTGCTGGGCGCGAGCTGTGGACAGCGCGTGATTCGAACCCTGATGGGCGGGACTCGCCGGCAGGTTGTCGGTGTATCCGGTGACAAGCACGCGCGTCGGGACCGGCGAACTCGCGATCGCCCGTCCGACCGATGCGATCACGGACGCCCACCATGGGGCCACGGTCACGTCGCCCGACGCGTACATTCCGTTGAATCGGAGCGTCACCGTATCGGACGACGTATCCCTTACCAGTTCCACGTTGCCGGCGGCAATTTCGTCTCGCAATTGCGCGCGCAGCGCCGCTCCTAATCGATCGACCGGTGACGACGCCTCGGTGAACTGATCACCGTGGTGCAAGCTCCTGACCGCGACGTATCCTCCCGCCCCCACCAGCAGTGCGGCCACGACACCGACGACAATCCACCAGCGCGGCAAACGCGCGCGAGCCGGCCGTACCCACGGATCGACCACACCTCGGCCGGATACGATCGCCCCGCGAACACGATCGGACGAGGCGAGTCGACTGACCGTCACATCGTCAGCCGCAGTGGGTTCCGCGCCATGTGCTCCCGCCATCACCACGCCGTGCAGGCGCTCGCGAATATTCAGCAGCCGTCGCGGACCATCGTGCTCGAAGCGGTATCGCCCGCGAAAGCCAAGATCAAGGACGTTCTGCAGTAGCTCGAGCAGGTCGCGATGCCCCCGCGGATCGCTCAGCACCTCGTCGATCACATGGAAGACGCGATCGCCGCCCTGTCGATCGTGGCCCATCGCCACCGCCAGACTGCTGGCCTGCCACTCCGTGCCGGTACCCTCACCTCTTCCCCAACGCGTTTGCATCGCGGCCTCGTCGAGCGCGGTACTCAGGCAATAGCTCGCCCGCACGACATCGTCCGACGGCAGCTGCAGCTCGCGACAAACCCGCAAGAACATCCGCAGTTCCTGCTCGAGCCATTTGCGCCGCTGCAAAACAGCGTCTGGTTCCAGTGCGGCGGGCGTATCCGCCAACGCGAGCAGCACGACGCGTGCGGATTCAAGCAACGGATTGACCGATTGCATCGCCGCCTCGAGTCGCACGCTGAGCGGCGGCGACGCCACAACTCCGGCGTAGTTTCGCGAGTCGATTGTCGAAATCGTCATCGTGTACCTCCGCCGTCATTGGGTGACATTGGCCGGGCTCGCCGGCATCGGGCCGCGCGGCAGCCCAGGAGGCGGCCCGCTATCCGACAGCGTGAACACCGGCATCGAACTCGGACAGCGGAAGGTCTTCAGCACGTCGCTGGTCAACGGGTTCGCCACACTTCCGGCGCTCGCAACATCGAGCACCGCCTTGCGCCCGTCGAAGTCGAAGACGACACGGGTACGGCCGGGCGTGGCAGTTTCCACCACCCGCCCCTTCTGGAGCAGGCGCATCAGCGCCCAAGGGCCGTCAACCGCAATCGTCGACGTGTCGGGACGAATGCGAGGATTGGCGGTGATTTCGGTATGCACGCCCCCACGAGGCCCGGGCCATCTCACCGCAAACGGCGCAACCGGACCGTGCTGATAAAGCGAGGTCTGACCGTCGAAGTCGAGCGACAGGCTGGTGATCGTCGGGTCCAGTTCGGGAATTCGAATATCGGCCTTCCACGTCATCTGCTTGTGGCCCGGATCGTTGAAGAAGATGTCGCGAATCGCCTTCGCATGCTCGAACGGTTCGAGATCCGGCCCCTGCACGGGCTCCGTCGCGCCCGGCAGCGTTCGATAGCGCCACGGTTTCGTGGACGTATCGACAAAGGGCGCCAGCGTCTTCACGAAGAAGTCGTCGATCACACCGCCCTGCGCGAACACGCGCGTGAAGTCGTCGATCCCGACGTCGCGCTGGCTGTCCGGAGAGAACGGATAGTTTCCTTCGATCGTCAATCGGCAGGTATCGCCGACTACCGCCTGCATCTGGCGCGACAACAGTTGACCGATCCCATGATTGACCTCGCGCGACCCGTCGGCCGCGAGCTTGAGCAATATCGCGCGAAACGGCGCAGGCATCGTGTCGGCAGCCATCTTGAGCTTCGCGGCCGTGTCGCTCGCCGGCGGCATGCTGTTGTTCGACAGCGCGTTATCGGCGACGGTCAGCGCCGTGTAGTAGTCGTTCAGCAGGTTGACGACGCCGTCGAGCCCCGTCTTGTCCGCCTGGGTGCCGGCCGCGTGGGCGTCGGGCAGTGCATCGGCGTTTCCCGTCACGACCTCGCGCAATGCCGCGAAACGATTGTCGACGAGTTCCCGCTCGACACGCTCCGAGGCTCGAATGCCAAGCGCCTTGTCCGCTTTCTGGTTCAGTTGGTCGGCCGCCTTTTGCAACAGCGAACCGTTCGACGCAGCCGGTTGCTGCGTGAGCGTCGTCTCGCGCACTGCGGCACGGGCGAGGCGCGCGAGTGGCGAATCCGGCGCTGCAAAGCTGCGCAGCACTTTCAGATTGAATGCGAGACTCGTGCCGCTCACGGTCCGGATGTCGTCGAGAAACGCCGCCCACTGTTGCGCGTACTCCGTCAGGTATTCGCGGCGGACGGCGTCGGTCAACGCGTCGTCCGCACCGGCTGCGCCATTGACGATCTCAGCCGTTTTTTTTTGAGCCCCGCCCAAGTATGAGCGCCCCATCACCCATGCGTCGTCGTCGCGCGCGAGTTGCACGAACTCGCGCAGTCGCTTGTCGAACAGATTCCGATAGCCGTCGAACGTGAAGAGACCCGACACGCCGCGCGACAACGGCGCGTCGCTCGCTCGCGTGAACACCGTTCCGGCCTGCGGGCCGACCGCGCGCAGCAACGTGAACTCGTCGGGTGCTTCCATGAGCATCGCGGCCTTCGCGCGCTGGTACAGACGATCGGTCGCGTTGCTGCCGTCAAGGAACGCGCGCGTCTGCCGTATCAGCGCGTCGTTGCGGATCAGCGAAGACTGCACGACACGTTCGCCGGAGAAGAGCTGTTGCACGTGCTCGATCATCGATGCCCTGCCACCGAACGCGGCGGCGCTGTCGTTCTTCGCCCAGTCGTCGAGTACCCATGCCTTGACGTCGTCGGCATTGAACTTCGCCTTGTCGTACAGCATCAGGTATACGCGAAGCGCGTCGTACGCAGCCTTTGAATCCTTGTTCGCAATCGCACCGGACATGACGTCTTCCAGACGATGCACGATCTGCGGCAGCAGCAGGTTGTCTTCGAGTACGTCGTAAGTGCGGCGACTTTCGGCGGCAATGTCGGTGGGCGCGTAGAGACCGTAGCGCCATGCGCTGTCCGGATCGGACAGGTCAAGCCCCGAAAACGTGGGCAGATTGCGCGCCTCGGTCAACGTGTCGGGCACGGCTTGCAGTTCGGGCGTCTTGTACAGCGCCGCGACGCGGGCGGCAAGCGCCTGCGCCTTGCGCCCCATCGCGTCGAGATAATCGCTGTTGTTGCCATAGCTCACGCGCAAACCGATCGCCAGCCAGACGAACAGCAGCAGCGCCAGCGTGTGCCCGATCAGGCGCAACAGCCTGTAGCGATATTCCCAACGCAGGTTGGGGCTCACGAGATGGGCCTCCGGGAACACGACACGGGTCAGCAGATCGTGCAGGAAGAATCCCTGGTTCCCCTCCGCGCGCGACGGGGCGACCGCGGCGCGCTTCTCGGTCGACGGAAGACGTCGAACGACCGTATGGCGTTCCGCCACGATCTCGCTGCCCTGTTGCCGGGCACTCGTGAAATACACGCCGCGCAACGTCGAATGAAGCTGCGTATTGTCGTAGCGGGAATCGAGGAATACGCGGTCGATCAGGTCGAGCAGCGGTTCGAGCAGTGCCGAAAACGCCTCAGGCAACGCGGCAAGCTTTCGCCGCTTGTTCAGGTCATATTCGTCCTGAAGATGCGTATCGATCGAGCCCGTCAACCGTTGCGCGAGTTGCGCGAGTTCCTGATGACAACGCGCACGCAGCCCTTCCTTCGCAACCGTTTCCTTGCCGTATGGAAGCGTGAAACCCCAGACTTGCGCTCGCCCTTCTGACGTGAGCGTCCCGAAATACTCGGCAAAGCCCGCGAGGCGGTCCATCTTCGTGATCGTCAGGTAAACGGGGAAGCGAACGCCCAGTTCCTCTCTCAGTTCGGCCAGCCTTGCGCGCAATGCGGCAGCCTCGGCGACGCGCGCCTGTTCATCCGTGCTTGCCAGCGTCGCAAGATCGACCGTCAGCAACGCGCCGTTGATCGGCGCGCGAGGGCGGTGTCGACGCAACAGGCCGAGAAAGCCGAACCATTCCGCGCGATCGATCTGCTGCGGAAGGTCTCGCCGGTCGGTAGCACGCGGTACGACATCGACGCTCGACTTCGAGCCAGCCGCCGCCTCCGATTTGGCGGGCGCGCTCTGTTGCGTGCCATCGGCGGAACGTTCCGAGCTCGCCTGCGCGTTGGCGGCATCCTTGTCGGGCACGTCAGCTGCCGGCTTGTCTTGCTCTGCGACGCGTGTATCGGCGCCCGCGGCCGTCGACGTGCCATGACGCGTGTAGTAGCCGGTCGTGTCGATCAGCACTGCGTCGTTCGTCAGCCACCAATCCACCGCGGCGGCATCGGCAGCCGGTTTCGCGGCTGCGCGCAGCATCTGCTCGGCAACAGGAAATGCCAGCCCGCCGTTCATCAGGATGCTGGTCTTGCCGGATCCTTGCGAACCGAGTGTGATGTACCACGGCAATTCGTACAAATAGCGCTTGCCCTGGAACAGCTTGCCAAGGCCGCGTGCGCCGGTACGCATCGATTTCAGGCGCGCGAGCGCGCTCGTCACGCCACCTTCGACTTTCTCAAGACGTGAAGCCGCGAGCGGGTCCGCCTTCTTGCGATCCAGACGCAGCATCTTCTTCATGAACGCAGCGTCTTCGCGCATTTTTTGCCAAATGCGGAACATGCCGACGACGACGAAAACGGCTGCCACCACGGCGATCGCGCCAAGACGTGCCGACGCCGATTCCAGCGGAGCCGTGCGACCCAACGCAAGCAACGGGCCCGCGTACCAGATCAGCAAGCAAAGCAATGCGGCCAACACGATGCTGATCGACCATCCGACCAGCCAGAGCAGCACGCCGGCGAGCAGCAACGCGATCAGCAGCGCACGCATGCCGGCATCCGCGAATGGCTTGAGTCCGCCAAATGTGAAGAACGGACCGACGAACCAGATCACCAGTGCGACGACGATCAGTGCGAGGAACGCGAGAAACTGGCGCGAGGCCAGAAACGGCAGGAACGGAAACTTCTTCATGGATTATTCCGGAAACGGATCTGACTTATCGTGCGACGTCGATCTCGACACGACGGTTTTGCGCGCGGCCCTGTGCGGTGCGGTTGTCGCCGACCGGATCGGCATCGCCCTTGCCGACGGCTTCCAGGCGGCCCGCTGGTACGCCGGCGGCTTGCAGCAGCTGCATGACCTGGATGGCCCGCTCTTCCGACAGCGCCTGATTCGACGCGAACTGACGGCTGCGAATCGGCACGTTGTCCGTGTAGCCGACGATCGTTACCATGCCGGGAACCTTGGCGATCTCTGCCGCGATCTTCGCGATCAGCGGATTCATCGATGCCTGGACCGAAGCGCCACCGGGCCGGAACATCGCGTCGCCGCGGAACGTGACGACGCTGCGGCGAGCGTCCTCGTCGACGCTGACCGTGCCGGCGGCGATTTCATCCTTGAGCAACTGCTTGAGGTGCAGTTGCGGCGGCGGCGCTGGCGGCGGCGTCATGCGGGCAATCTCGGCAATCCGCTTCTGAACGTCCGCGCTGTGATTGGAGAGTTCGTACTTGAACCATCCGAAAAGGCCGAGCAGGATCACCGACAATAGCGTTGCGGTAATCCACACCGGGAAATCGTAGAACGACGGGCGCTTGCCATTTGTGCTGGGTTGCCAGTGCGGAGACAACGTCAATGGCACAGGGTCGCGTTGCGATGTGATGACGTTGTAGAGCCTCTGGCGAATCGCGTCGTGCTTGCGCTTGCCGTCGGCACCGTCCTGGTAGCGTCCTTCAAAACCCAGACTGAGGACCCGGTAAATCACCTCCAACAGATCGCGATGTTCGTGAGGCGCTTGCAGCAGCCGGCCGATCAGCAGATAAACTTTTTCGCCGCCATCGCGATCCTCATGGAATGTTGTCGCAAGGCTGCGGTTACCCCATTCGCACCCGGAAGATCCGTCGCGGCCCCACTCGGTCCTCATCGCGGCCTCGTCAAGCGCCGTGCAGAGGCAGTATCGTGCGCCGATCATATGATCGCGATGAATATTTGCCCGTCCGCATAGCTTCTCGAAAACGCACACCTCGTGTTCGAGCAGCATGCGTAGCGCAAGGATCTGCTTTTCTTCAAGGCGCTCCGGCATATCCGCCTGGGCACGCAAGAGTACGCTCGCCGCCTCCAGTAACGGGTTCCGTGCGCGCTGGACCGTCTGCAGTCTTTCCGTGAATGGCACAGACTTGGATTCGGCGGCTTCACGCTGGTTTTCCAGCGTCCGGCTTGATTGGATGCTCATGGAGAAACGTAGATTAATGATAATATATAGGGATGCAAATCGATTTAATTCAAGAAACCGATAAGGTGAAAAATCGACTGACCAACGTGCATCCGCAGTTCGCATGATGCCCATCAAGAGCGGCCGGTTTTCCGTCTATCTGAAAATTTTCGTCGCCTTCCGCTATCCGATTTACACCGTGCTCGACGCAACGAACGGGATCGGATTGACGTGCAATTGCCTTGCCGTCGATAGTGTCCGTGCCACTTCCCATTAATACCTCACCGCCGTGAGGCGCCAGTGTGTCACCGACCACAATGGTCTGTCTGGACATATTTTTCTCCACTAAATTCCCTCCGGGATACGCGCTCGTGTAGTCGGTAAATCTTCGAGTAATCACGTCGCTTGTAGTACACATCCGGATCGTCCAATGCCAACGCTTGCTGAAACCACTGCTCCGCCTGCGGATCGCACTCACAATGCAATCCTCTCGAAGCCGTCGTCCGTTCGTGCGTTGGCACTGCCCATGAAGACCCATTGCACCCGCTCCGGCTCAATATCCAGATAACGGTCACGGGGCTTCGGAAACGGGTGCCCACTTATCACAAAGGACTGCTGGTCCCACTGGTTGTATAAAGCGCCAAGTGAATGCTCCTCTCCGACACGCGCCTCCCAGATACCCGTCTTCGGGCACGGTTCCGATCCGTGACATACAAGTTTCTCGGGTTGCGTTGCGAGTTGACGCAGAAATCCGGCATCACGCAGTTGCGCCAGAAATACCGATCGGCCCGGCGGAACCGGTCGTGATTCGCCGAGGTAATGCCATTGCACTTGCTCGGCTTCCAGCCAATTCACGTGAGGTGGATCGAAGCGCTCACCGGCCCGATAGTGCTCGGGATCACCATTCCGCGCAAACTGCAACTGGTCCTTACGCATGGTGGACAGGCCATAGAGCGCGAGCCAGTAGCCACTTTCCGGCACCACCTTGTCGCCACTCACCGCATAGGGACTTTGCTCAAGTGGCAGAACGCCCTGTCCCTCGGGTATATGCGCGCGACCTCCGAGTTTATCTGCAGAGTATTTCTTTGGAGGAGGCGTCACCGCCTTGGCGGCATCGATCAACGTCTTAACGTTGCCGTCCCATTTTGGCAACGGTGCAGGGGGAAGTGGAAGTATCTTGTCCAAGTTCGGGAGCTTGAGACGTCCTTGGTAATGCTCGAGTGCATTCCCGATTTCCTTGTATCGTCGAGCACGAACCTGATCGACATAACCGATCAGATTCTCACCACTGGTCAATCCAAATCCACGGAACTCCAACGCGAGTTTATTCGCGCATTTCGCACACCCCAGCCTCACACCGTCATGAAACGTCCTCAAAGCTTGAGTTTTCGCCTCATCAGAATAACCGCTCTTCTGATAGAGTCCTAACCAATAAGCGGCATCTCCATACCCTTGAGCTATCGCACATTGCAACATCTCTATGGCGACCGGACGATTATCCCAGAACTCGCCATCTGGAGCGTCATAAGTTCCGCCCAGTTTGTCGCCAAGGAACGTCATCGCAAACGGACTTCCCATATCTGCCGCACGTTGAAAAAACGCATATGCACTTGTCGCGCTTCCGCCTTTGACCAAGCCTCTCTGGTGGTACACACCCATCCGGTCATAGGCATCCGGAACACCCAGCAACATCGCCTTTTCTACCCACCGTATCGCCACCTCCGGATTGCGCTCAGGCACGCCCGGATAGGGACTCAAAATCAGTGACGCGAGATTCAGCATCGCCTTCCAGTGATTCCGCTCTGCTGCCTGCTCATATAGCCGGTATATCTTCTCGTAATTCCGCCGTTTGTAGTAAACGTCCGGATCATCCAGTACCAGTGCCTGCTGGAACCACTGCTCTGCCTGTGCATCGGCCGGTGGAACATGTTGATCCTGATACACGCACTTGAATTCTTTGCGGTGCGGATTAAACAGCGGCAGCTTCTCGTAGCGTGGCAGATCAGACATGGAAGTGGTCAGTTTGTTGGTCAAGATAGTCAATGGCCAGGCGTACACGTTGGCAGCCAGTAAGGACATGGAAACGCATAGGAAACGTATGACGCGATTCACGACAATCACCATGATTCAACTCAAACATTTACCGTTCCCATGCCCGATGGAACGGTAACCGATGCATGCATTGATGTAGTAGAGCGATAATCCTCGAATGGCAACAAAAATCCACGAAGCCCCATACCATTTTTCATCGACAAAAGATTTTCATCCATTTTATTTATCCATTCATCAAATGTGTCTGAAATAAGCTCGCGCTCTCCTGTTCCACTTATCGCCCCACCCGAATTCTGTTTGAATACTCTTTCACGCAGCCCCGCAACCCACTCCTCTCCAGTCGCAGCAATATTTATTTCACTATCCACCGACATACTGCGCTGATTCAGGTTCGCGCTGCCAAGCGTCACGAATACATCATCGATTAACATAAGCTTGGAGTGAATGTAAATCTCGCGATACGCCATCTCCCCTCCCACCATCCCACTCGTGCGCAATCGCGCCACACTCACTTTCAGACCAAGCGTCTTCTCGAGATCCTCCACGCCAGGACGATCGAGAACCTTGTGTCTAGCCTTGACCTTGATCGGATTGCCGTGTTCGTCCGTAAAATCGAGGCCGTATTCAACATATTTTGCGCTTTTATAGTTTTGACTCATCTTTCCGGAATCTACCAGGTCGCCCTGATTCGGCATCGTTTCGCTGTGACCAAATTCAGTGAGTGTGTCGAACGTACGCGGCACCATTCCATCGTCTTCCGGATGCGGAATGACAATGAACAGATGGAGTCTCGGGACTTCGGCGATCGGTTTCTTGGCGAGCCGATCCCAAGCATCGCAAAACTTCTCCCGCTGCTCCTTCAGGTGACGCGCAAATTCCGGATAGTAAAAATACTGATTTTCGATATAGATGTATTTCCGTGCGTAGCTGCTGGCTTGAAAATACAGCTCCTTAATACTCTTCTCGCGCTCGTGCGGCTGAGTCCGCACGATCTGCACAGCCTGTCTTATATTCTTTGGCAACGTTGGAATCCGAGGCGGCAGTTCTGCCAGTTCCTTCGTCTTCCACAGTGTGGGGGCGAACACGTTCCAGCCTCGCTCGAAATTCTGGTGCAGATGTTTGAGTGCCGGCCCTACCACCCGGCAAGCGTAATCCTGTAGCGGTCTCGCATGCTTGTATCGCCCTGTGCCAGTTCGATTTCCAGGATTTTGCGTAGCTTTTGCATGCGCGTGCTCCTCAGCGACCTTACCTGCCAACCAGCTCTCGCGCTGCGAGTCGTCGATCTGGTGTCGTTCGCTATCCCAATAATCGGTCACGGAGTTGAGGCCCATGACATATCCAATGGCATGATTACCTCCGTCATGCTCATAATCGATGAGTATGGGTTTTTGATGATGGGTTGGGAAATTCCAAAGCAGCCCCGCTTCGTCGACGGGGTTATACCATTCGAACACCGGCGCATCTTCCTCTTTCGGCTCTTGATCGATCAAGGCCTTGACATCGGCTCTTGAAATGCTTCGCAAAACGATCTGCAGGTTCGGATTCTTTCCTCGGCCCCTTCGCGACGAAGGCAGATGGTCCTGCCACCACTTCACGCAATAATCGTGGCGGGCATGATCTGCGTATGGCGATCGAAGCGGTCCGTATTTCGCGTCCGTGTAACCCGGCATGTTGTTCTGTTTCGTCGACGCCGCCAAGTCGTACCAAATCAGTAAGCGAACACGGACGGGGTTCAGCGCTCGTGTGGTGATTTCGTGCAGCAGCTCACCGTAGGTTTTTCCGCGCTTCCACTTCCCTCCAGAACGAACAAGCTCCATTCCCGGATCAAATCCCCAGCAAACCAGGTCGACGGTCGCCTTGGCATCGCGGATATCCTTCTCGATTCTCCGAAAGCCTTCTCGCCCACAGATAAGGAATTCCAACGAGTTGCCGTAGGTAATCGGGTTCTTCTCGCGCTTTTCCAGCAGCCATTGCACGGCCCCTTGGGCGTTACGTCCTGCTTCGTCGATCGCAATATCAACGGGATTGTGTGTCTTGATGTCGTCAGCCATGTCATTGCCTCCGGGCATTTCGAGCATGAGTTACAAGCGTTCGCCCCGATTCGAGCGCACATCGGCATGATCCGGATCGTGGTTAAGCACATCGCGAACCATGAGATTGAACTCCCCACCATTGCTAAGCTTGACCCGGTATGCGCTTGTTCCCGGCTGATGATTCGCCACGATTACACGCCCAAGTTCATCCGTTACGCCTTCTCCGATCTTCGCGTTGCCCTTGAACAGTTCGTATGGTTCTTCCACATACCGGCCCGCCGCTCCCGGCAACGCACCTAGCGTGAAATGCAGGTTTTCCGGCAACTCCGGTGCGTCGAGCACGAGCGGGTTGCTCTTGTTGTCCGGACCGGTAAAGACGCGTCCGGCCGAATGCACTTGAAATTTCCCGTCTGTGCCGCTCCTGATCTCCCCGGCACGCCAGTGCGTGTAGCTGCCACCGCCACAAATTTCCACCTCCTGCTGTGCACTGATGCGAATCCGATCCGCAACGACCGTTACATTGAGTTTCGCAAGCAGGTTGATACTGTCCTTCAGGGCCTTTAAATCGATGTCACCCGCCGCGGCTACCAGGCGCATACCGGCCTGATAAACAAAAAGCCGCAGCGCCTTGCGCATGCTCGCGAACAAGCCGCCGCCCGTGCTGATAGACATGTCTGCACCGACAGTCACCGCGGTAGCACGACCACTGCTCAGATGAAGCTGTTCGGGCGTACTCGCAACAATGCCGGTAGGGCTGGCGAGTACAAGCTGCGGATCGTGGAATTGCTTCAGCTTGCCATCGCCTCGAATGGCATTGGCCTGCGCTTTCAACGAAGTCGTAACACTGGTTTGCTCTCCGTCGTGCGCATGAGCCGACTGAGCAGTCTGCGCAAGTCCCTCCGCAAGCTCCTGAGATTCCGCAAGTTGCGCATCGATCTCGTCGACGCTGAACGCATCGCCATGGGCGGCCGATCGACTAAAGGTTGTAAGCAGCAGTCCTTCCGCCCCCCGAACCGCAGCCTTGCCATCAGTGCGCAGTTCAGCACCCCGCCCCCTTTCCTCCTGCCGCCCGGCATTCCCCGCAATACGCGCGATGTACCCCAGATTCAACTGCGAACACCC